>CAZFAJ010000009.1:0-3413 GCA_964517005.1 uncultured Balneolaceae bacterium
GAGTGGCAGAAATTCTCTTCGGTTACTTCGGCGTATTATCAATTCCACCGCGACCTTCAGCGAATCTTTCAGCTTCGCGGCCATCGCGAGAAACCCAAAACTGAGATCTTACCAAGGTTTCACGCAAAGCGCGCATGAGAAAATGCATACGGTAAGATCGCAGGGAAATTTGAATGAAACGATTAGTCATGCCTGTCCTTCCATGTTTCTAATCAGTGGAGCCCGACCAGTCCTGTAAGATTTCAACCTGAATAGTTTTTTGCTAAAGACTGGCAGTGCCAATGTCACTTTGCGGTCTCTCCTCCTCTGCATCCCCGCGCCTTCGTGTGAAACCTCAAAAGAAAATCCTTAATTCACAGAATCAAACTGAATTCAATAAATAAATGTCAGCTACATTCAGGCATCAAGAAATTTCAATCAACACCTTTTCACCTTTCACTTTTCACTTTTGTTTCTCAATAAAGCGACATCGAAAAAATCCTTCTGTATCGCTGTGTAAGCGGATGTACATCTCCAAGCATCTGAAAAATGGCAATGCACGCTCTGCGCGGGCCATCCTCATCAAGCGTGCGATCAGCCTGCAGACACTGAATAAAACCTTCGAGGGCCTCTTCAAACTTTTCATCAAACAGATTCTGAACTGCCTTCTTATAAGCAGAGGCTAAATCCGATCCATTTAGACTGATTTCGCCCTTTTTTACTTTTTCCAAATGCCTGACTGTGCTCAGGCTTTCGATCTCGATTTCAAATTTTACTTTCTCATCTATATTTTCGATCCACTTTTCCGCCTTTTTCATATTATTCGGGAGATTAAGCATAGCTAATTTTGCAGAAAAAGTATCATCTGCATCTTTGGCATGTTTTTCAGCTGCTTTTAATGCAGCTTTGCGATCGCCCGCCGCAAGCTTTTCCTTTACACTCTCTTCCCAGCCGGTTTCCTCACCGTCTGAGTCCGGCAGATTCTCATTCAGCCAGTTCCGGATCATCTTTTCCGGTTGCGCACCAGTAAATTCTGCAATTATTTCTCCCTCGTGCACCATTTTCACCGAAGGAATTCCCCGAACATTAAATTGGGTAGCAAGTTCAGGATGGCGGTCTGTATTAACTTTTACAAGTTTCCACCTTCCCTTAGCTTCACCCGCCAGTTTCTCAATGACCGGACCCAGCTGTTTACACGGCCCGCACCAGGGAGCCCAGAAATCTATGACTACCGGCTTCACCCGGCATGCTTCAATTACATCTTTTTGAAAGTCTGTTAGTTCGTATGACATCTAACCCCTCCTTTTAATTTGTTAATCGTCTATGAAAAAATTGTTTGGCGATATTTTCCCACGTCAGTCCGCTGCCGGTCGGTATCTAAAGATTTTATATATTTAATGAATTTGATAACATCTCTGTTTCACAATGCTGACAGATCCGGTTGGTGCTGTCAGATTGTTTGATTCGAACCGCTAAACAGTTCCCTCGGATTCATCTTTCTTTTTCGGCTTGGCCGTCTCAAATTTCAGGTCTCCGTCCTTTCTCGCACTATGTAACTGGGAATCTTTAATCCAGGCCCGCCCTCCATCATGCTGCAGCCGTTTTTTATTTTTATATTTAAAAGCCTGCTGATGTAAATCCGGCAATTTGCTCATAGTTTTTTTTTGAATATGTGATAAAAGTTAAAATCAATGTGAATTACAAAATTACACAAAACATCTGATAAAATTTAATGGATAATTTAAATGATTGATAGTCTGGTTACGCAGAAGATTTTGTCGTTTTAAAACAACCAGAAAACGAAAATCAGATCTTTGATTTAACTGCTAAAAAATTTATCTTGTAATTCTTTAGAAAAATCAATTTTAAGATAAGAATTAACAAATTATGTACGCTGTAGTAAAAATTGGCGGTCACCAGTACAAAGTTGCTGAAAATGATACCATCTATGTAAATCGTATCAATTCAGAGGATGATAACATTACCCTGGATGAAGTGCTTTTAGTCAAAGATGACAAAGGAGGCGTTAAAGTTGGCAAGCCGACCATTGAAGGCGCAAAAGTAGAAGCAAAGATCGTTGATCATCTTAAAGCAGATAAAGTTATCGTTTTTAAGAAAAAACGGCGTAAAGGATACCGGGTTAAAAACGGACACAGACAGCCCATCACCCGGCTGCAAATTGAAAAAATTTCATAAAGAAGGAGATTTCAAATGGCTCATAAGAAAGGACAAGGCTCAACACGAAACGGACGCGATTCGGAATCGAAACGTCTCGGTGTAAAAAAATATGGCGGTGAAGTTGTAAAAGCCGGAAATATTATCGTTCGCCAGCGAGGCACCAAATTTCACCCCGGCGACAATGTTGGCCGCGGAGGTGACGACACCCTTTTCGCACTCTCTGATGGCAAAGTAACCTTCAAAAACCGCAAAGGCGGAAGAAAGTTTGTTTATGTAGATCCTGCTTAAAAAACTGCTAAACATACGTTTTCATTTTAGAAAAAATTAATTTCTGAATTATAGCCTCAATACATTACATTGTGTTGAGGTTTTTTTTATTTTAGCCGATCACATTCGGGTTATCTGACTGCCTGAAAATACATCTGCATATGGATTTAACAATATTCCAAATACCGGGCTTTGATCATCTGACAGCTGGTTCCATCTATTGCATAGGACGCAATTATGAGAAGCATGCACATGAACTTAATAATCCTGTACCCGAAGAACCTGTCGTTTTCCTAAAACCCCGAAGCAGTCTGTTATTAAGTAATGGTGAAGTTGTGATCCCGGATCAATCCAACTCAGTACACCATGAAGTGGAGATGGTTCTGCTCATAGGAAAAAAAGCCAAAAACATAGCTGCTTCTGACGCACCTCAAATTATCGAAGCCGTAGCAGTCGGTATTGATTTTACGGCGAGGGATATCCAGCAAAAAGCAAAAGAAAAGGGCCTGCCCTGGAGTATTGCCAAAGGGTTTGATACATTTGCACCTGTTGGAAATTTTGTGCCCGTATCGAAAAATACGGATTTGAATAATTTATCCATTCAACTGACAAAAAACGGTAAAATCGTTCAGGAAGGCAATACGAAAGAGATGATCTTTTCTGTTGAAAAAATTGTTGAATACATAACTTCCATTTTTACATTCTATCCCGGCGACCTGATATTTACGGGAACACCCAAGGGAGTTGGTCGAATCAGGAAAGGTGACGTCATCGAAGCAAAACTTGGAAATAAAATTTCTGAATTAGGCATACATGTTTCAAAATAACCAAATGAGAGCCTTAGTATACCTGTTTTTAATTGCATTACCTGCAGCATTATCCGCACAAAATCCGGCTTTTCTGGAAGAAAATACAGAGTATATATGGCCAACGGATGCAAGCACTTATCTCTCTTCCACATTTGGTGAAACAAGATCTGCCCACTTCCA
>CAZFAJ010000009.1:3513-25020 GCA_964517005.1 uncultured Balneolaceae bacterium
ATGCAAGCACTTATCTCTCTTCCACATTTGGTGAAACAAGATCTGCCCACTTCCATGCCGGCCTTGATATTAAAACATGGGGACAGGAAGGCTTTAAAGTCTTTGCCACACGGGATGGCGTGGTACACAGAATCGGAATCAGCCCGAATGGCTACGGCAAGGTGATTTATCTGAAGCATGACGATGGTTCCTATTCGGTTTATGCACATCTGAATCGCTTCGAATCCAATTTGCAGTCAGTTGCCGACTCAATCAGGTTAAAAGATGATATTAAAGAATTAGATTACTTTATCGAATACAAAAACCTCAGTTACAACGCCGGGGATGTGATCGCTTATACCGGCTCAACCGGGATTGGTCCGCCCCATCTGCATTTTGAACTTCGAACACCCGACTTCCGGCCGTTTAATCCCCTGCTCACAAACCTGAAAGTAACTGACTCAATACCACCAATATTTTCGGCTCTTGGTATTGAATCCTACTCTATTAAAGATGGTACCCCTTCCGGTATCACAACACGAAGGCCATCCAGAAAAAACGGAACTTATGACTTTGGCAGGATTCAGACTGACAGTCCGTTCGGGTTAGCCGTTGATGTTTACGACAGGAAAAACAAGACAACGAATGCGTATGCCGTGTACGAACTTTTACTTATCGTTGACACTGATACGGTTTATTCTTCGAAAGTGGACCAGTTTTCTTATCAGGATGCAAGTCAAATGTTTATTGACCGGTCTTATCCTTTACTTTTTGAAAAGCGAAAAGGATTTCAACGGCTCTATCTTGTGAACGGAAATACGCTGCCTTTTTCCAGGCAACAAGCTGACAAAGGAATCCTCTATTTGGATAGCGGTATTCATCACGCAAAGATTATAGCAAAAGATTTTTATGGAAATGAAAGCGTTGCAACTATCCAGATTGAATCCTTCTTTGAGAAAGAAAACGGAGTGTTGCCAAGTGTACGCGCATACCCGAAATCCTCAGTTACTAATGATTTCTCTGCTTTTCAAATTCAGGATAAAACCGTTCAGCCTCATTTCCTGGTCTCTGAATCTCCTGGCATAGTCCCTGCGAACCGTTACACAACATCAGAAATTACATATCTGAATGCAGCTTATACCCAGACGCTAATTCCCGGAAAGCGTTATATCCTTCATCTGCCTGACCAAACCGCATGGCTTGATTTTCCTGAGGATGCTTTGTTCGATACTCTTGAAATCAATATGGATTATAAACTTGCAGGCGGCTATCCCGACATTTCTTTTTCTCCGTCAAACATTCCGCTTAAAAACAAGATCAGGCTAAATATTATGAAACCGGACAGGGATCAAAAAGAGATTAGCAGAATGGGAATATTCTGGTACAATCCCGGGCGCAACCGTTACCAGTTTGCCGATTCCAAAAACGGAGGAAATCTGATTAATGCAGATATATCAAGATTAGGCCGTTACGTTGTAAAAAGTGATACTATTCCGCCAACTGTGAAAAATGCCGCAATCAGAAAAAACATTGCAGGCCATGATGTTCTTCACATCTACGTTAGAGACACAGATACAGGTATTGACTATAAAAACGCCGTCGTTACCGTTAATGGTGACAAAGGCATTATCGAATACGATCAGGATAAATCAAGACTTATTTTTTACCAGCCGGATACAGAGCTTAACGGAATACTGCAGGTTGAGGCAACAGTAGCCGACCGGGTTGGAAATAAAACCCATGCCTCATTTTCCATCAAGAAATAAAATTTTTTCTGGCCTCTATTGATGGGCAATACAGCTAATTTCTACCAAAACATTTTTGGGCAGAGTTTTCACAGCCACAGTTTCCCTTGCCGGCGGATCAGTTTTGAAATAGGATCCATATATTTCATTCACCTTTACAAAATCATCCATATCAGCCAGGAATATTGAACATTTTATCACTTTTGAAAAGTCGCTTTTAGATTCAACCAAAATAGCTTCAAGATTATCCATCACTCTTTTCGTCTGCGACTCTATTCCGCCGTCAACAATCTCCATCGTTTCAGGATTTAGTGCGATCTGACCTGATATATAAACGATATTATCATAAATCACTGCCTGACTGTACGGGCCAATTGCCCGGGGAGCTTTATCTGTTTTGACTATTTCCTTCATTTCAATTTTTTTTGATTCAAGATTCAGACTACCCCTGTAATGTACAGCTGATTTTTAAAGAAATCATCCATTGAAATCCATATAGTCGATTTCTCAAAGCAAACTGATGAATTTAAATCTGTTTATTGCAGATAGATTCTGATATCTTTACTTTAAGGATTATAGACAAGGACCAAACTAAAACAGTCACGTACACTATTATGAACACACGAATACTATTTACAATCATTTTTGTTGCCGGGTTTGCCTTTGCATGCGCTACAGGAGACCCTTTAATTAACGAGGCCCGCGATCAAATTCAATCTCAAAATTTTGATGAGGCAATTGCCGCCACAGAAAGAGCCTTAGAAGAAAACCCGGAAAATCCTCTTGCACACTATTTTAAAGCAGTTGCTTTAGGATCCAAGGCCGAAGATATCAACCCACCATCAGCCAGAACGGATTACTACGAGCAAATGAAAGAGTCCTTCAACAAAGCTGAAGAGTTTGGCCGCCAACAGGAAGAGGTGCCTGAAGAAATCAATAATATTACGACCGTACTGAATACAGTTTGGGCTCAGGAACACAATTCTGCAGTACAGATATTAACAGACGATAGTGTAAGAGCTGCAACTACTGATCCAAATGGTACAGCAATTGCCCATCTGGAAAATGCCGTTGAATTACAACCGGATAGTGCACTTTCTTATGTAGTATTGTCTTCCGCTCACTTTCAGGAAGGAAATGTTGATGAGGCGATTTCAACTTACGAAAAAGCCATGGAACGATTTGAAACACCTGAAGTTGAGGATTATGACTATCTGATTTCCCTGTACCTGAATCAAAGAATGTTTGACCAGGCAAGAGATCTCTCGGAAGAAGCTGTTGAAGAGTATCCAGGTGAAACCAATTTTGTGAGATACCTGGCTGATTCTTACCTGCAGATTGGAGAAGTTGATCGAGCCATGGAAATTGTCCGTGACCTGATTAGGTCTGACCCGGATAATCCGCAATACAGAATGGTTCTTGGAACCCAGGTTTACCAGCTGGTTTCGGATAGAAACGAGGAGATTAATTCGATGTACAGCCAGCTAAATTCCATGCGAAGGCAAGCACGGCAGTTAAACGGTGAGGAGAAAGAAAACGTTGAAATGCGAATCAGTGAACTTGAAAGTGAAATTGAAGAGATGGAAGCAGAAGTTGATGATTTGACAGAGGTTGCAATTGATGAAATCGAACAGGTCACTGAATTGGATCCTCAGGATGACAATGCTTTTAATATTCTGGGAATTATTTATCAAAACAAAGCAGCTGCTCTATTTGAAAAGAGAAATAGCATTGTAGACGATAATGAATTGGCCAGCCAATACGATCAGCAAGCACGCGAAACACTTCGTAATGCCCTTGAATACTATGAGAAAGCTGCAGAGATTAATCCCGATGAAACCGAATACTGGCAGGCTCTCTTTCAGGTATATACCACACTGGGCATGGAAGAGAAAGCCCGTGAAGCTATGGAAAAAGCTGACCTTCAATAAAATTTACACGTCAGAATTATTTTATGAATTATCCAAAAACCCGAACAGCAATTCCGATTTTGGCCGGAATTGCTTTCGGGATTTTTTTTGCAACAGCTTGTGCAACGTTTCACTCCCCTCTTGAAAAGGCAGAACAAAATTTTAATGAAAAAAAATATGATCTTGCATTACAAAACCTGAACCAGCATATTCAGGTTCATCCGGATGACGCGGATGCCTTGCTCTATAAACTCCGCGTGCTTGACGAATCAGCACAATCGTTCGATTTCCCTTCTGACAGATCCGGAACATACCGGGAAATGAAAAACACAAGTGAATCTCTTCATTTTATCGATGCCTCAGAACATATACTCACAGAAGCGGACAGTGTATTACATACTGCACGGAACAGAGAACAGCAAAGTGGGATTGAATTACTTCAACAAGATGAATCAGATGTTTATGATCAGAATTTTGAAGAGATAATACACCATCTTGAAAATGCATTGATTCTGGATTCCTTAAATGAGACTGCCTATAACCTTAAGGCTACCACTTACTACAGACACGGAAATATCGATAAAGCAGTAACAACACTGGAAACTGCAAGTGAGATTATCCCTGAACCGTCTGAGGAGCTTCTTGAAAAACTTGCTTACTTTAATCTCGAATCTGGAAAAATAGAAGGCACCGTTGAGGGTTACAAAAACCTTCTTGAGTCTTCACCCGATAATCAGAACTATCTTCACGGATTAGCAAATGCCTATATACTCGGTGAATTGCATGAAAATGCCATAGAATTATTAGAGGATCTTACCAGGGAAAATCCAGATAATGATATTTATAAGAGAGTCCTGGCTTCGGAAATTCTTTTTAATTTAAATAACAAAATCGGGAATGCATTAACCGATGAGAAAGTCACTGCGGATTTAACAGCAGAACGGATTGCACTGCTTTATACAAAAGTTGAAGATCTCAACTCCGATACAGCAGTCCGGCAAGTATCTGATTTTGAAATAACTCACTCTGCCGCCGGATTATACAAAAACAGTGCATTTCTGATCTATGAACTTGCCGGTTTTGTTTCAGCTGAAAGCGAAGATGAGGCAGAAGAACTACGGCGGATTGCTGATAATTTTTTAAGAAGCTCTTTATCTGTTTGGGAAAAACTCGCTGAGAACAATCCTGACAATACAGATGTTTTAAAAAACTTATACCAGGTATATATTCAGCTCGATATGATGAACGATGCAGACATGATCAGAAAAAATTACAATTTTTAAGCTCACTCCATCAATGAAATTCAACACAAAAGCGATTCATGCCGGTCAAAACCCTGAAGAAACTTCCGGATCTGTCATGCCACCGATTTTTCAGACATCCACCTACGCTCAGGAAGCTCCCAATGTAAATAAGGGGTATGATTATGCCCGTGTTGGAAATCCTACCCGTACTGCCCTGGAAAGATTAATTGCCGGTATCGAAGATGCAGACGAATGCGCCTGTTTTGCAAGCGGTGTATCAGCAATGGATGCCATTTTGAAAACCCTTCGCCCCGGAGATCATGTTGTCACTACAAACGATTTATATGGAGGCAGTTACAGGCTGTTCCGCCAGGTTTTTGAGCCATATGGTATTGAGTTTACCTTTGTTGACATGACTGATCTTGCACTCGTTGAAGATGCTATCACCAAAAACACAAAACTGATGTGGATAGAGACACCTACTAATCCACTTCTTCGTATCATCGATATCGGTGAACTCTCTTCAATTGCACATAAGCATAAAATTTTTACTGTTGTTGACAATACTTTTGCATCACCCTATTTACAACAGCCATTGCATTTAGGCGCCGACGCAGTGATGCACTCAACAACCAAATTTCTCGGTGGGCATTCAGATATTATAGGCGGAGCTGTGGCATCTTCTGATAACGATTTTATGGAAAAAATTCGGTTCCAGGTGAAAACAAGCGGGGCCGTACCCGGGCCAATGGATTGTTATCTGACTCTCCGGGGAATTAAAACCCTGCATGTAAGAGTTGAAAGGGCTGTTGAAAATGCTAAGATAATAGCTGACTTTCTGGAAGGACATCCAAAGGTGGATACCACCATATATCCTGGTCTATCTTCTCACCCGCAGCATCAGCTCGCATCCCGGCAGATGAAAGATTTTGGTGCGATGGTCTCTTTTTCACTTAAAAATAATTCGATAGAAGCCGCATCCAAATTCATGTCAAACACCAAAGTTTTTACTCTTGCTGAAAGCCTTGGCGGAGTGGAATCACTAATCAGCCATCCGGCCTCCATGACCCACGGGTCTATTCCAAAAGAAGTAAGAGAAGCAGCAGGATTAAAGGATTCACTTATCAGGTTATCTGTTGGAATTGAGGATGCAGAAGACTTGACTGATGATCTTAAAAATTCTTTTTCTTAAATATTTAATACTCATAGTAAAAGAAAACTATTATGCAGAATGTAGTAATCGTTGAGGCAAAACGAACACCCATTGGATCATTTGGAGGGAATCTGTCATCATTTACAGCTCCACAATTAGGCGCTGCGGCTATTATTGAAGTAGTCAAGAGCAGTGGTATTTCATCAGATGATGTTCAGGAAGTTATCTTTGGGAATGTATTAACAGCAGGAATTGGCCAGGCCCCTGCACGGCAGGCAGCGATAAAAGCCGGGTTATCAAAAAAAACTCCCTGCACAACAGTTAACAAGGTATGTGCTTCGGGAATGAAAGCGGTTATGATTGCAGCCGATCAAATTTCTCTTGGCCAGAACGATATTATGGTGGCCGGTGGCATGGAAAGCATGAGCAACACGCCATACTATCTTCCAAAACACAGATTCGGATCAAAACTGGGAAATGCAGAAGCTGTTGACGGATTAATCAAAGACGGCCTGTGGGATATCTATAATGACTACCATATGGGCAATGCTGCGGAATTGTGTTCGAAAGAGTGCAATATATCCCGGGAACAGCAGGATGAATTTGCAATAACATCTTATAAAAGAGCAATTGAAGCTCATGAGAAAGGTTATTTTAAGAATGAAATAATCAAAATGAAGGTTCACGGCCGCAAAGGAGACGTGACTGAAGTTGAAACAGATGAAGAATTGAAAAAGGTAAACTTTGAGAAGATTCCGCAACTTCGGCCTGTATTTGATAAAGAGGGAACAGTGACTGCTGCAAATGCAAGCAGTATCAATGACGGAGCCGCCGCACTTCTGTTGATGAGTGAACAGAAAGCAAAAGATCTTGGCCTTACGCCAATTGCTAAAGTTCGAAGTCATGGCTCAGCTGCCAAAGCGCCTGAATGGTTTACAACAGCTCCTGCCGATGCTATACCAGTTGCTTTGAAACGTGCCGGAATAACACAAAATGATGTTGATCTCTGGGAAATCAATGAGGCTTTCGCTGTGGTTTCACTTGCCAATAATGATATACTTGAACTCAATCCTGAAAAAGTAAATATCCACGGCGGTGCTGTAAGTATCGGACATCCAATAGGTTGCTCTGGTGCCAGGATAGTTGTTACACTGCTGCATGCTTTAAAGCGGACAGGCGGCTCTGTCGGATGTGCCGGAATCTGTAACGGCGGCGGCGGTGCCTCTGCCCTGGTTGTCGAAATGGTTTAGATATTTTTTGAACAGAACTTTCGTGGCTCTTTATGAAATCAAGGCCGTTTAACTTTGGTGTGTCTGTAACAAAAGTGGTTTTTCGAAGTCCTGTCAAAGTACACTCCGGTACATTGATAATGCAATGTTAACATTTTTCTGTTGACTTTAACTTTTTGGGAGTGTATCATATTTATGTAACAAAAAATTGTAATTGAATTGAGTTGGTTCAGTACACTTTGAGATAAGTGCAGATCAGAAAATTGGTCTCCAATTATACACTGTAGTTGAATTCAGAATATCTATCTATGAAACCACCTCTTCAGCCTTCAATAATCAATATAAATCTTAAGAAGTAAAACTGCCTATCGAGCCAGAGTTACATGTTTTAAACGCAAGTAAAGTAGTATCTAAATTTGTTAAAACATACTCTAATACCGGTTATCCTGTGTTTTTTTATAAGTGCACCGGCCAATACTTTGTCGGCTCAAGTACTAAAAAAAACCCTGGAGACAACAGATTTCACAGAATATCTTCTCACAAATGATAGTCTGAAAATCGATCATTCATTCGATTTCCTGATTAGCAGTGAGGTGGGAAGAAGTTATGAAATTGTCAGCCAACAGGTAGTTCGCGTGAACCGGCCCGATATATCTGTGTCCGAAATAGAGGCATTTGCTCTTTCTTCAGATGAAAGCTCCTTTTTTGAGCTCGTGAATCCGGGAATCCATCGCGGAAACCGGGTTCAAACCCTGCGTGTTCATGTTGCCAGATATGGTGAAAATAATGCGGCGAACCTGCTTGTGGCGAAGTCGGCCCGTTTCAGAATTTTTAAAGAGCAAAACATCCCGTCCCAATTCAGAGCCCTTAGTAGTCAGATGCAAAATGAATCTGTTTTCTCAACGGGTGAATGGTATAAAATTCCTCTTCAAAGAAATGGTATTTATGAACTGGACCGGGATTACCTAATCGAAATGGGCGTATCTGTCAATCAGATTGATCCGCGAAATATTCAGATTTGGACCACTCCCGGTGGAGAATTACCAAGAAAAAACAGTGATTCACGGCCTGATTTGCGTCAAATTCCAATTATTGTGACGGGTGAGAATGATGGCAATTTTGATAACGATGATGAAGTTCTGTTTTACGGATCATCACCGCATCAGGTATTCAGATCTGAATCAGGCTCATTTTCACACAGATTCCATCGCTACAGTGATTTTAACTATGTATTTCTGAAAATTGGCTCTGAACCGGGCCTCAGGTTACAGGAATCAGCATTTGCAAATCCACAGCGAACAATCACGCAGATTCGCGATTTTTTGTGGAAAGAAGAAGATCAGTGGAAATCAGAAACAAAGTTAAGATCGGGCAACGAATGGTATAGTCAGAAATTATCTGCAGCACCCTCTGAACAGCAACAGACCATTTTTAATGATACCATTCCCGGATTGCTGCCAAATCAAAATATTGATGTGGATATTAATGTTATTGGAAGATCTATTCAGACCATGAGTTTTTCTTTTTTTGTGAATGGTGCTTCTGCAGGCACAATATCAGTCCCATCGATACGAAGCTATGTATCTGAAGAAGGCATATCCGGCCGTTTGCGTAGATTTCAAACGACCATACCCATTGGTAACACAGAAAATAATATCCTGGAATCATCTGCAAGAATCTCCTTTTCTGATCCCAATACAGAGGGTTTTATAGACTGGATTCGTTTTTCTTTTCAGAGAGAATTGGCAGCAAAAAACGATTATCTCTTTATCTATGCTCCTGTTGATGGCGAATCGCAGGAAACCGGACAGTTTGTTCTGCAAAGCTTCTCACGACAACCCTTGGTGATGGAAGTTTCTGATCCGCAAAATCCCGTTTTAATTCAGACATCACAGAACGGGGATAATTTCTCATTTAACTATTCAACCAATCCTGAAAACCGGTTTATCGCGCAGTCTCAGTTCATCAGGCCTGATCCCGGTGAATCCTTGTTAAATCAAAACCTTCGCGGATTAGCTGAATTTCCGGAATATGTCATAATTACAAACGAGACATTCAGGGATGAAGCACAAGACTGGGCTTCGTACAGATCTGAAAATGATGGATTTTCAACAGTTGTGACTTTGCAATCACATATTTTCAATGAATTTGGTGGCGGTGTGCCCGATGTTACTGCCATCAGGGATTATATGAAATATCTGTATGACCGTGCCCTTTCAGCAAATCAAACGCCGCCCAAACACCTGCTTTTATTCGGAACTGCAACCTATGATTTTAAAGGCGTGGAAAGCTCCGCCCCTATTCCCAATCATGTGTTTACATTTCAAAGTGATGAATCTCTTCACCGGATAAACAGTTTTGGCAGCGATGACTATTACGGACTGCTGGATGATAATGAAGGAGAATGGCTTCCAATCACGAGTTCCGAAAGATTAGATATTGGTATTGGGCGGTTTTCTGTCCGTACTGTTTCCGAAGCCAGAATCTACATGGACAAAATACGCCGGTATGAAAATAACAATACGAATGGTTCCTGGCGAACAAAATTTACATTTGCCGCCGATGATGATTTTCCGGAAGTTGAGCGCAACCGTGATTTACATGTCCTGAATGCTGACGGAACTGCAATCCAGATTGATAAAACAGAAAATGCACTTCAGATCGAAAAAATTTATATGCTCTCATTTCCCGTCGAAAATACCGCTTCAGGCAGACGGGTGCCGGCTGCTTCTGAAGGATTTATACGTGCCATTAATGATGGAACTCTCATTATCAACTATTCCGGTCACGGGAACGAAGATGTTCTTGCCGATGAAAATCTTTTCACCAAAGATAATATCAACTTACTCACTAACAGAGATCAGCTAAGTATTTTTGTAACAGCCACATGCCAATTTGGAAGATATGATGATAATGCGGCACAATCCGGTGCTGAACTTGCTATCCTGCATCCTGACGGGGGAATGGTGGCTGCATTTACAACAACACGTGTGGTTTTCACAAGTTCGACAGCCGGCAGTAACAATTTCGGATTAAACATCCAGCTTACCCGGCAAATGATTGAACGGGAGACTGATGGCAAACCACAGCGCCTTGGTGACATCTATCGAAGAACCAAAAATACATCCCAGGGATCCGGGTTCAATGCCAGGAAGTTTATCCTGCTTGGTGACCCCGCCATGCGAATCGGCCTCCCAAATAATGAAATTGAAATATCTGAAATAAATGAAGCAGATTTTTCTTTAAACCCGGATACCACTTTGCAAATCAGAGCTTTGGATGAAGTTTTGCTCAGGGGCCAATTAAAAAACCGAATCGGTGATGTACTCAGTAATTTTAATGGTGAGGCAGAAATTGTAGTTTTTGATGCCGAGCGCATCGTCAATCTGCCGGATAAGGATTGGGTGATTGAAGATCGCTGTTTTCTGGACGATTGTAATTATAATGTGGAAAGTGATATTCTTTTCAGAGGAAGGACTTCTATAAACAACGGAACCTTTTCATCCAATTTTATTATTCCGCAGGATATTTCATTTTCAAGTAATACAGGACGTATCATGCTCTATGCTTCAGGAAATGAGGGGGACGCATCCGGTTCATTTGGAAATGTTATTTTTAACGGGATAAATCCGGATGCAAAAAATGATGGTTCAGGTCCGGAGCTGGATGTTTTTCTGAATGATCAATCATTTGTTAACGGAAACCTGGTTGGAAGTACTTCTAACCTGATTGTGGAAATATTTGATGAATCCGGTATAAACACAACCGGTCTGGGTGTCGGGCATGAAATAACTGCAACGATTGATACGCAGCCGCGGCAGACGTTCGTTCTGAATGATTTCTTCAGAAGCAACCTGGATGATTTCAGAAGCGGCCGTATCGAGTACCCTCTCCGGGAACTGCCAGAGGGGAATTATAATTTAACCGTACGGGCCTGGGATGTCCATAACAATGCATCAGAAAAGGTAATTGCCTTTGAAGTTGCCAACAGCGACCAGCTGGAAATTCGATCTGTGGCCAACTATCCCAACCCGATGAATAATAAGACGAGGTTCATATTTGAACACAACCAACCAGGCAATGTGCTTGATATAGATATACGAATCTTCACATTAAGCGGACGCCCGGTTGCACGTTTACAGGAATCGCAAATAACTTCAAATTCTTATGCTAACATTGAGTGGAATGGTCGTGACAGGGATTATGATCGCCTGGCTAACGGTACTTATATTTATGTGCTTAGGGTTAGAGCAGATACCCCCCAGGGACGCCAGACAAAAGAAGAGATCGAAAAACTGGTGATAATACGATAAAAAAAATCAACCAAATAAATTCAAAACCTTTATATTTATCCACTAATCAAATCTCAGAATCATGAAAAAAGCAGTAATCATACTCATAACCGGATTCCTTATTACCGGTCTGTTTTCGAACAGAGCGGATGCACAGGTCGGCATCACAGCTGTCCCCTTTTTACAAATCGAACCTGATTCAAGAGGAGCAGGTATGGGTAATACCGGAGTTGCCATTGCTGATAACGCGGCGGCAATCTTCTGGAATCCTGCAGGCCTCGCTTTTCAAAGAGATACACAGATTAGTATCACTCACGCAAACTGGTTACCAGCTTTTAATGCCGACCTGTTTTATGATTACCTTGTTGGAAAACATTATATAGAAGGCATCGGCACAATTGGCGGGCATATCACATTTCTGAATCTCGGTTCTCAACGACGGACCGATGAAACAGGGCTCGATCTTGGCCGTTTTAACAGTTTTGAGCTTGCTGCCGGCTTTTCATACGGATTTGAGATTAACAGAAATTTTGCGCTCGGTACCGGATTGCGTTTTATCTACAGTTCTCTTGCCAGTGGTTCTGTGGGTGGACAAAAAGTAAGTCCAGGATCAAGTGTTGGCCTCGATGTATCAGCCCTTTATAAATCAGATCCCTTCAGGCTGGGAAACCGGGGTGCCCGATTCAATGCAGGATTCAATCTCTCCAATATCGGTCCAGGCTTACAGTATACAGATGAGGCTCAAAAAGATGCACTTCCAACAATATTGCGGGTTGGTTACGCCTTTACCATGAATATTGATAACAACGGAGTTAATACAATTACTCTTGCGCAGGATATCTCAAAAGTAATGGCCAGAAATGAGGAAGTTCAGGTTGGTGATGATCCTGAAAACACCCAATTTGAATCAATGCCTGTGCTCAGAGGCATTGCAAACTCCTTTGGGTCATTCACCAATGCAGACGGAGAATCAGTGAATTTCGTAGAACAGTTAATGATCGGAACCGGTGTTGAATTCTGGCACAACAGGCAGTTTGCTATCAGGGGCGGTTATTACTATGAAGATCCTAAAAACGGTAACCGGGAGTTTATTACGCTTGGAGCAGGTCTCCGGGTTGATATGTTCGGAATTGATTTCAGTTATATTTACACACTCGAAGAAGAGAGCCCCCTGTCTGATACGATAAGGTTCAGCGTCCTTCTGAATCTTTAATCGCTTATATAGGGTTATTCTATGTGCCAAATATCCTGTAATTTCAGGAAAAATATAGCTGTTTTATTCCTGAGCGGGATCGTAATAGTGTGCTCATCTGCGGCATCAGCTCAAAATATCAAGCTTCAACCAAATCATCCTGTCAGTCTTGAAAACCGGGTTTTAACCAACCCGGTTGATGGAGTTTTAAACATAGTGGCGGTTATGGTTGAGTTTCAACCGGACACAAATAAATTTACATCGGGAAATGGCACTTTTGAGGACGGTGCTATCCCATATCTTGAAGAGCCCGGCACTAATATTGATGCTTTGCCACACAACCGCTCATATTTTGAAGCCCACCTCGAATTTGCAAAAAATTATTTCGAAACCGTTTCATCAGGTATCTTTTCGATCTCTTTTCAGGTACTCCCGGATGTCTATCGATTAGATAAGGAAATGAAAGAGTACTCACCGATTGGGGAAGACCCTTCGAATGAACCCCTTGGTGAACTGGCAAAAGATGTATGGACTCTTGTTGAGCAACAGGGTGGTTTTGATACCACCGGACTTACAGAAGATAATACAGCTTTTGTTATTTTTCATGCCGGCATTGGACGTGACATAGAATTAACTGGAACCCTGCTCGACAAAACTGTCCAGGATATTCCGTCTGTCTATCTTGGGAACAGAGCTATTCGTACCCTTCTCGGCGACCCTCAGTTTAACGGTTTTCCAATCAATAACGGTGAGTTGAGGATAACCAATTCGCTAATCATTCCAAGAACTCAAAGCCGGCGCGGTGAGGATATTTCCGGTTCGACTATCGTTCTGCCGCTCTCTGTAAACGGCATGCTGACAGCACAAATTGGCAGCCATATCGGTTTGCCCGATTTATTTAATACGGAAACCGGCCAATCTGGTATTGGCAGGTTCGGGTTAATGGATGGTGCCGGTATTTTTGCATTCAACGGCTTATTTCCCCCTGAAATGTCTGCCTGGGAAAAGCAATTTTTGGGCTGGGCCAACTCGTTCGAAGTTAAGGCGGATACAGAGGCATCGTTTGATCTTACTGCCGTCTCATTAAGGAATACCGAAAGTTTTGCAAGGGTTTCTCTTTCAAGAGATGAATACTTTCTTCTTGAAAACAGACACCGGGATCCGGATGGCTCTGGAGTCACCATTACAGTTAAAAAAAATGACGGATCAGTCACTGAACAGGTATTCACAAATCTTGATACTCAATTCATTTTTCAGGAATCCGGATTTGATGACTTGCTGGAACCTGGTGTAGTTACGAATGTCAGTAATTTCGACTTTTCTCTGCCGGGCGGACTGGATCCGGGAGATGACGGAACAGAAGGTACAGATGACGACAGAGAACTGAATGGCGGTATCCTGATCTGGCATATCGACGAATCGGTGATCAGGCAAACGATCGAATCACAGCGTGTAAACGCCAACAATAGCAGGAAAGGCGTTGAATTGCAGGAAGCTGATGGCGCTCAGGATATCGGGAGGCCTACTGCAATTGGAATCTCACAGAATTCCCCCAATGGTTCGGCTTTCGATTTTTGGTGGAGCGGAAATGATGCCTCTGTTATTTTCCCCGGCGGCAGGGAAATAATATTTTTTGAAAACAGGTTTGGGCCTGATACCACTCCCAATAACAACAGTAAATCAGGAGCCCCCTCTCCTTTCGAGCTTTTCGATTTTTCCGATAATCTTCCTGTTGCATCATTTTCCATAAGGCCTGTTAGCCCCTTTTCTGACGTTTATGGATTAAAAGCTGCCAAAACTGATACCTTGTTTGATTTTTTTACTTTTAAAGATGATCCGTTTCACACTGCTTATCCCCTTGCATCAATCCCGGCGGCGGCTGATGAATCTTCATTTGTACTTGTTCCCGGAAATTCCGGAGTCCGGTTTTACGACACGAATGAGTCTGAGTTTGTTGACTCCAAATCCATATTTTCGAATCCGGTACAGCAGCCACTTCTTTTTGATTTCGACAACATGGCAGCTATTGCTGAAAAACCCAAAACACCACCGCTCAGATCCGCTTTAACCTTTTATCGCATTTCTGAAGACGAGATTACAGCTGAATGGGAACTGCCTGTTCAGTCAAATAATGGTTTTATCAGTACTGTCAACAATCAAATGGTTTTGGTTGATCAGACAACTATTCAGCTGGATCCCTTTAGCCAGACAGTTACTTTACCATTTCCAAATCCGGTTCAATTCTCTGATCGCATAAACGAATTTCAGTCTTCAGTAACGGGCAACCAGCTCCTCCTTCATACCGGCCAGACAGATCTTACTCAAACTGTACCCTTTTCTATTCCGGATGGCTTTTCAAGGCTGCATACGGGTGTTCTACAATTTACAAACAGTAATACCGGATTTTTTCTGCTTGGTCCGGAACATCTGTTTATTTACAATTCTGAACGAAATTTTGAACCGTTTCCGGTTATTGAAAATATTCGCTTCAACTGGCCCGCTTTTACAGATTTGGATGGTGACAACCGGATGGATTTCATCTATATTGATGAAACAAATAATACCCTTACGGCCAGAAATCTGAATGCAACCATTGTCGACAATTTTCCGATTACTGCACCGGCTGGCACGTCATTCACAGGCACACCGCTTATTGCAGACATTACCGGTGATGGTTTATCTGAGATTTTAGTTACCGGTGTGGATGGATTTTCTATGAATATTCATGCGTATAGTACTGATGGTAATTCTATCGAAGGATTTCCGCTTTCAGTTGGTGCCATATTAAGTGAAAATTACCGGCCAATAAATCCACTTATAGCAGGTAATTCGCTTATAGCAGTTAGCCCGCGTGGTGATTTAAAAGAATGGGAATTGCCTTCTCTTGGCAATGTGTTATGGAGCAGCAAATACGGTAATAATACCAAAAATAAGATAACTGGGAAGGTTCAATCCGATCAGATTTCACTTCCCGAAAATGTTGTTTTGAACAAAGATGAAACTTATAACTGGCCAAACCCGGCCCGTGATGAAACCAATTTGAGATTTCAAACGAATGGTGCCGGCGAAGTGAAAATTAAAATAACAACATTAAGTGGCCGCCTCATCTTTGACCGTACCGTTCAGTCTTCAGGCGGAGCACCGGAAGAGATTCTGATTGATACGTCCGGCTGGGCAAGCGGTGGCTATTTTGCACTTGTTCAGGCAAAAGTGAATGGCCGGGAAGAACAAAAAGTTGTGCGAATTGCCGTAACAAAATAAAAATGATGAATAAAAATATAACAGCAACATATATCTGTTTGACTGCCTGCCGTAAATGGTATGCAACTGCTGTAGCTGTGTTACTTTTATTGGTAATATTTTTAATCCCAAACCTATTATCAGGCCAGGTAAGTCCTCGGTTTTATGACTTCCCGCAAAATCATCTTTCATGGTTTACAATTGAGAGCGAACATTTTCTGATACATTATCAGGATGGAAACAACCGGAGCGCTCAAGTTGCCTCAAGGGTTGCTGAAGAGGTTTACGAACCAATCACAACTCTTTATGATTTTGAACCTGAAAAGAAGATCAGCATTGTGCTTCGCGACCGGGAAGATTTTTCGAACGGGGCCGCTTTTTTCTTCGACAATAAAATGGAAATATGGGTTCCCTCTCTTGATACGCCCCTTCGCGGAAGCCACAACTGGTTCAGAAATGTAATATCTCACGAATTCACACATATGGTACAGCTTGGTGCGTCTATGAGGCGCTCAAGCAATGTACCGGCAATCTATTTCCAATGGCTATCTTATCAGCAGGTTCGACGCCCTGATGTTCAGTTCGGTTTTCCGAATGGAATTGTAACTATGCCGTTTGCAACTGTTGGTATCCCGGCATGGTTTGCAGAGGGCACAGCCCAGTATCAGCGAGCAGGCCTCACTTACGATTATTGGGACAGTCATCGCGATATGATTTTAAGAACCAGTATTCTTGAGGACAATTATCTCGATTTTGTTGAAATGAGCACTTTTAATTCCAAAACAAGTGTTGAAAGAGAAGATGTTTACAACCAGGGATTTAATTTTGTTATTTATCTTGTAAATCGATTTGGCGAAAAAGTTGTGGCTGATATCACTCATGCGGCTGCAAATGGAAAAAATCACAATTTTGATAAAATCATGGAATCTGCAACCGGTATTCGAGGTCAGACATTATTTGATGACTGGATATCAGAGAGGAAAGACTTCTACAAGAATGCAGTAGAATCAGTTGAATTTACGAAATCAGTGATTGAGGAGAATAACGGTTTCTTCAATTTTTACCCTGTATTTAGTCCGGACGGTAAATATTTTGCGTATCTCAGTAATATGGGACGCGATTACGGAAGAACTGCTCTTGTTCTGAAAAATCAGGATGGTGAGATACTCACTATTGATACATCCGAAGGGGAACAATCAATAGACACTGATCAGCAATATGAATTCAGACACGGACTGAGAAGTAACGCCACTCTCGATTTTATCAGTAATCGCTACTCGTTCTCCCCGGATGGAGAAACGATACTCTTTAATATTGCCCGCAGAAACAAATTCGGTGAAAATTACCAGGATCTGTATGTTTACAACATCAAAACAGAAGAGAAGGAAAAATTAACTCAGGATAAACGAATTTTTGATCCGGTATGGGATTCTCAAGGTAAACTGATTGCCGCCGTACAACGGGATAAAGGAACTGAAAACCTCGTTTTATTCGACAAAGAAAGTAACACAATTCAAAATCTCACTGATTATCAATCCGGAGAAACTGTTTATACACCCGTTTGGAGTGCGGATAACAGTTCTGTCTATTACTCATCTGCCAATACCGCTAACCGCAATATTTACAGGTATGATATGGAATCGGGCATTTCGGAAACAGTTTTTGAAGATGAATATATAGACTATAGGGATCCGTGGGTGGATACTGAAAATGGCTTGCTCTACTATTCGTCTGACCCGGATGGAATTTTTAATATCTTCAGCCTCAATTTAAAAACCGGTAAACAGAAACAGCATACAAGTGTATTGGGCGGAGCGTTTATGCCGTTTGTAAAAAATGAAACATTATTCTATTCACAATATGTTTCTGATGGCTACAAGATTGCAAGTACCGCTTTGCAACCCTTTGAGCCCCGGACAGAGAACTCTTATAATCCTTCTCACAATTTATCTTCAATAGATATACCGGAAAGCATAACGGCATTAAACAGATTCGATGACAGTGATATTAAAGCTATTGAAGAACCGAAATCTATCGGTCCTGATGCTGAGGAAGTAGAATTTGAACTGGAAACAAAAAACCAGTCTGACAAACGAGTCCTGAGGCCTTACAGCGAAACATTAACCGGATTCAATATTTTTCCGATTGTTCGTTTTGATAACTACACAAAATTAAATGGGTCCAATTCAAGCCTTGTTAAGGCGGCACAATTCGGTGATTTGGCTGAGAACCTGTGGCGCGACGCAAAACTTGGTATGTTTTTCGATGCCCGTGATGTAACAGAGAATCTGAACATTTTTGGTGGTGCACTCTTTGGTTTTGGTTCCTTGCCCACGGACGGAGTCGTTGATTTCTTTTCACCATCACGATTAAATAAACTTGACAGAGATCTGTTTTTAAACATTGAACACCGGGGCATTCCCTTCATCAAAACAAGCTGGTCGCCCACCATTTCAGTCGAACTCTTTAATATCACAAGGAATGTACGTGATGGACTGTCAATCGATGAGATTCCGTGTACCTCCTGCCTGCCTGAAACCAGTTTTTCAGATATACGGTTTATTCTATGGGAAGCCAATTTGTTTCTTCGAAGCAAATTAAATCGCTGGAGCCTGCTTGAATTCGGGCTTGGGTTTTCACCATTCAGTGTAGCCACTGATGGATTTTTCTCTCGTGAATTGCAGGAATTCATTCCGGGTTCAACCAATGAATTCTTCAGGGGCACCACGCTCTCTGCCGCCTATTATTATGAACTTATACCTCCCACGAGGCATGCAGATATCGCACCCAATGGCTTCAAAGGAAATTTCACCTATCGCTACCAGCCAAGCGACCTGCTCGATAATTTTGATGTTGAGGATGGCCAGCTTGTCCCGGTCTTTAACAGTGTTCAAAACCATTCGCTTGAATTTCGTAACCGATATGGATTTAATCTGTCTGATAATGAAACGGCGATGATAACCACTCGCGGATTTGCTTATCTGAATGACCCGGATGACTTTTTCTTCCTGGACTATACCGGTGGATTAACCGGAATGAGATCCTATCCGTTTTTTGCAGTTGGCGGGAACAAAACTGCATTTACCAGGCTATCCTATCTCAGGCCCGTTTACCAGTCAATTAACAAACAACTTGGCAGGTACTCACTGGATAAACTTTTTGCGCATCTTTTTGTTGAAGCCGGAAATGGCTGGGGCGGTGAATTAAATATTGGTGACAATCTTAAATACGGTGTTGGCGGTGAATTAAGATTTGCGTTCAACAGTTCCTATCTTTTCCCGCTGAAATTTTTTATGAACGGCACCTATGGTCTCAACAGGTTTAATGTAGAGCTCTCTGATGACTTTATTACCGGAAGCGGCAGTAACAATGTTCAATTCGGCCGTGAATTTCTTTTTTACTTTGGACTTACATTTGATTTTGATTTCCTATGAAATATTTAACCGGGTTTATTCTACTTTTCTTATTTGTACAGTATCAGATAATTGCACAGCCAGTGTCTGACAACACATTATCTTCCTTTGGGTTACTTAAAATTACAGAAGCTTCTAAAGAGTTCGAACCTCAGAATCACACAATAGGCCGGTCTGATCTTATTACGCCGGTTATGATTCAAAATGAACTAAGTTATGCAAAAGAAACTCAATCATCCGGTATCGTAAACTCAATAAGAAATAAGTCTGGCCTGGCTTTTTTGAGCTCGGCCATACTTCCCGGAAGCGGACAGGCTGCAAATAAAAACTGGGTTCGATCCGGAATCTACCTTGCTCTTGAGGGAGCAGCCATCTTCCTGGTTTCTCACAACAATTCCAAAGCCAAATCCAGACAGCGCAACTACGAAAATTTTGTGGATCAAAACTGGAGTGTGGTTCAGTATGCTCAGTGGATTGTTGAGTTTCATGAAGTTAATGGGTTAAGCAATGAGTTTCTGGCCGACCTGAAGAGTCAGGTAGATGGCGTAAATGCAGCATTTGACACCTCTATAGACTGGAACCGTGTTGATATTCGGGTGTTGAATAACGTTGAACGTAATACCCCATTCATATTTTCAGACATGGCCAGTAATAATTTTTCACATACTTTACCGGGTTTTGGTTCACAGCAATACTATGAACTGGTAAGTAAATTCTATCAATTTGGTCCGGGATGGCGTGATTTCAATACACCTGTTACTGAAAACATTGCCACGGCGAGCGCAATGAGTAATCTTTTTTTTGAAGGACGTGATCGCGCAGAACAGTTTAATGACAATTTCAGAAGAGCTGATAATATCTTTGCATTGCTTATCGTAAATCATATTGTGTCAGCTTTCGATGCTTTTTTTACTGTGCGCCTGAGACAACATCGCATGCAGGCAAAAGCAGGAGTTTTGCCCGGCGAACAACTTCAGATTACTTACAGATTTTAATCTCTTTATTAAACCGGAAATGAATATGATTTAAACAACATCTACATTTTTGTATTCCAATAACTTATTGATGGTCTGTTGAAACAAAAAGGGTCATATTCAGATAAAATAAATAATGGGTTCCCGGATTACTTCATAGATCACTCAAAAACTCTTATCTTTCATTTATGGATTGGATTAAACAGATTCTAAGAAATAAAAAACTCTATGCCTGGATTTCAGGAATTCTTTTGTTCTTTGCAATCATGCTGTTTCTTGCAGACAAGGTAATTATGCCGGAATATACCAATTATAATGAAGGTGTTACTGTCCCTGATGTTACCAAAATATCTCTTAACGAGGCTCAACAGTTACTTACCAGCTATGGACTTCGCTATGAAGTTACCGACCGGCGTGCACACGCAAGCTATCCCGCCGATTATATCATAGACCAGACACCAGGCGCACGGCAGATTGTAAAGCCAAACCGAAAAGTTTACCTAACAGTTAACACAGCTGTTCAGCCCAAAGCTGTTGTACCAAATTTGGTGAATATGTCTTTTAGAAATGCTAAAATTCAGCTCGAAAATTATGGCTTGTCTCTGGGTACCATCAGTTATGAATCCTCCCGGTTTAAAAATACTGTACTTTGGCAATCACTTACACCTCGTGATACGGTTGCAAAAGGCTCAGTCGTAGATATTACCATAAGCGACGGGCTTGGAGAGAGGATGGTAGAAGTTCCTGAAATTGTCGGGTTACGGTTACCTGAAGCACAGCAAAAATTGCGTGAGGTCGGTTTAAGTGTCGGTGAAATACGATTTCAGCCAAGCAGGGATACTCTTCCAAATACAATTTTAAATTTTTCACCAAAAGAAAAAGAACTTCGCGAAGGTAAAACGCTTACACTGGTTGTTTCTGAACGATTTGACGCTCGTGAAGTTCCTGAAACCGGAGCAGTCAATGTGGATACCGTATCAACATCTGCACCGAATACCTCCTCAATTGCACCACCCGACACCTCGAATTCCGAACAGTAGATTTATGGATTTTCAACTTCCCGTTATTGCACCGTCACTGCTTGCTTCTGATTACTCACAGCTTGGTAATCAGATTGATGAGTGTTTAAAAGCAGA
>CAZFAJ010000009.1:25120-55867 GCA_964517005.1 uncultured Balneolaceae bacterium
GAAGCTGGGTGTATGACCGGCGTTGCTATCAATCCGGCGACCTCTGTTTCATCTATCGAGCATATTCTTCAGGATGTTGATATTGCACTGATTATGAGTGTGAACCCGGGATTCGGGGGACAAAAATTTATCGAAAGCACCTACAAAAAATTAAATGATCTCAATGCGATAAAAAACCAGCAAAATATTGATTTCCGAATTGAAGTTGACGGAGGTGTGAATCACGATAATATTCAAAAACTTGTACAACACGGAGTTGATATTCTTGTAGCAGGCAGTACTGTGTTTAAAGCTTCGTCGGTTTCAGAACGCATAACCGAATTAAAAAAGATTGCCAGCCGCGCTTCGGAAAATGTTGTTTAGTTTTCTTCCACAAATTTCTATTTTTTTAATGAATTAATGATACGTAATACAAAAAAAGATCTTATCGAAAACAATAATGAATTTATAGAAGAGACTTTTCACATTGAGAATGTTGATCCGATTTTAGTTCTTGGATTTAGTGATGAATATCTGAATAAGATTGACAAAGCCTTTGACCGTACTAAAATTACTGCAAGAGGCAGTAAAATTAAGATGCAGGGAGCGTCCGGAGACATTGAATCGATCACAGAAATTCTGGATGAAATGGTGACCATTGCAAAGAAAAAAGGCAAAGTAAATGCAGGAGATATTGAAACACTCCTCGCACTTTCGGAGAAACCCGGCAGGGAAACGAAACAGTTGACCGACTTATATCCCAAACCCTCTGAAACAATTTTGTATACGCATACCGGTGATACAATCACCGCTAAAACCCCGGGGCAGCGATCAATTGTAGAAGCCTGTGCAAAAAATGACATACTTTTTGCAATCGGCCCGGCCGGTACCGGAAAAACATTTACTTCTGTAGCCCTCGCCGTTAAAGCATTAAAAGAACGAAGGGTGAAAAAAATAATTCTTGCAAGGCCTGCCGTTGAAGCGGGAGAAAATCTTGGTTTTCTGCCCGGTGATCTGAAGGAAAAAATCGATCCCTATTTAAGACCTCTCTACGATGCACTTGAAGAGATGATTGAACATGATAAGCTTGAATTTAACCTGGCAAGAAACGTCATAGAAATTGCTCCTCTTGCTTATATGCGCGGGAGAACACTGAATAATGCATTTGTTATTCTTGACGAGGCGCAAAATGCTACCAATACTCAAATGAAAATGTTTTTAACCAGAATAGGCTTTAATAGCCAGGCCATAATTACCGGTGATATTACTCAGACTGATTTACCCAGAAAACAACACTCAGGATTGATTTCCATACAAAACATATTAAAAGACATTAAGGGAATATCATTTGTCTACCTGGATCAGAAAGACGTGGTAAGGCACAAGCTTGTGCGTCAAATTATTGATGCTTATGAAAAGCATGAAAGTAAAAACAAAAGATAATCAACTAACGGACAACTCTTGGTTAAACCGCTTTACGAAGGTACATTTTCAGTAGGCCTTGATAAAAAATTTAAAAGCATCGGGAAAAAAGACTCTCCGGAGAAAGGAGCTTTAAAACTATCGATTAACCCTTTTCTTATAAAAGGTGAAGAGAGGAACTATCTTATTGATGCAGGCCTTGGCGATTTTGGCGAAGACACAACCACACAAATTATCCTGGATAATCTGGAAAGGGAAGGGCTTACAGAATTTGATATTACCGATATTTTTTTAAGTCATCTTCATTACGACCATCTTGGCGGTCTGGCAGGACGTGAGAATGGCTATTGGGATCTTACCTTTCCCGAAGCAAAAATATGGGCGTCCGGAGGCGGCTGGGAGAAAGCCATGAATTATAAAGGTGACATTGATGATGAACTGAATTCTGAATTTATCCATTTTTTGGATGCAAGGGCTGATATTCACTTTCTAAAGGATGATGATCAACCCTATCCGGATATCTCTGTAAAGAAAATAGGCGGCCATACCGAATTTTCACAAGTAATCTATTTTAAGTCTGATGGCCGGTCTTATATGATGGCCGGTGATGTGATTGGGACAAAAAGCAAGATCAACCGGAAGTTTGCTGCAAAATATGATTATGAACCGAAACACAGTATGAAGGTTCGGGAAAATTTAAAAAAGATTGCATTTGAAAAAGAATACATTATCCTTGCGTATCATGAAACTGAGCATCCGATGTTTCAATTGACGGATTTTGATGAAAAAAAAGGTTATTTCACCCGAAATATTGACGTTTGATGAAGAAAAATATTTCTCAAATGGTAAATAACATTAAAGAATACCTGCGCTCTCAGGGAATTGATGAAATTCCCGAAGCTTCTATTATACTTGGTTCAGGCCTTGGAGGATTTGCATCTTACATCGATAACCCTGTTACCATTTCTTATTCCGGGATCCCACATTTCCCTTCGCCTACAGTTGAGGGACACTCGGGTCAACTGATTTATGGAACAGTTTACAATCGTCCTGTCATAGCATTTTCCGGACGGTTTCACCATTATGAAGGACATGATTTTGAGACTACCATATTACCTGTTGCTGTTACTTATGCATTAAGAGCAAAGAAACTTATCATATCCAATGCTGCAGGAGCAATCAACAAGTCGTTTCAAGTGGGAGACCTGATGGTCATCAATGACATTATAAGGCCCTTTATAGGTATATCTCCAAAATGCTCAGAAAGATTCCAATACAATCACTACGAAACGGCACAGAAAATACCCGAAATTGCAGCTGAGCTTGGAATATTTGTGAGGACCGGCACATATTTGTATGCAAAAGGTCCCAATTATGAAACTAAAGCAGAGATTCGTTCTTTTCGTATCTTAAATGCTGATGTAGTGGGAATGAGCACGGCACCCGAACTTATTGAAGCTGCAAGATTGAATCTCAAAACGGCAGCTATATCACTTGTTACAAATATGGCCGCAGGTGTAATAAAACAAAAACTAAGCCATGAAGAAGTAAAGCTTGCGGCTGAAAGCCGGAAAGAAGATTTTGCAAAATTGGTTTCTTCACTTGTGTTAAAACTTTGAATCTGAAAATCAAACTACAAGATTTCTGATTCTGTGTACAATTATTTTTTACCTTTTTACCGATTCTGAGGCCGATTAACTCTATATTTTGGAATTTGAACAAAATAACTGCTACATGAAATTTATATCTCTATTTACTTTTCTTCTACTCTTTCTGTTCTCTCACGTAGATGCACAAATGGCCAATGCACCCAACCGGGCAGAGGGAGAAGGCCCTTTTGAACGGCTGATAATACGCGGAGTTACTCTTATTGACGGAACCGGTTCGCCGGCAATAGGTCCCGTGGATATTGTAATTGAAAACAACAAAATCGCTTCTATTCAAACTGTGGGGTTTCCTGGCGTATCAATCCATGAAGAAGGAAGGCCAAAAGCCAGTGAAAATGATAAAATCCTGAACGCGGAAGGTATGTATGCCTTGCCCGGTTTCTTTGATAATCATGCACATACGGGTGGCAATGCTCAGGGAACCACTCCCGAATATGTGTACAAGCTCTGGCTTGCTCATGGAATTACGTCGGTACGTGAACCGGGTTCCTTCAACGGTATGGAATGGACACTGAACCACAAGGAACGCAGTGCGGCAAATGAGATTACGGCGCCCAGAATCTTCGCCTACCTTGGATTGGGAATGAACAGTGAAGGGGATATCAGATCCCCTGAGGACGCCCGTAAATGGGTTCAAATGATTCATTCGGCAGGTGCAGACGGTATCAAATTTTTTGGTGCCAGACCCGAAATTTATGCAGCCGCTATAGATGAAGCCAACAAGCTGGGACTTGGCACCATGACACATCATGCTCAGACCAGGGTCGTATATGCGAACGCTCTTACGTCAGCCAAACTGGGACTCAAAAGTATGACACACTGGTATGGACTTCCTGAGGCGCTTTTTGAAGACAGAGTTGTCCAGGATTATCCGCTTGACTATAACTACCAGAACGAACAGCACCGATTCGAAGAGGCCGGAAAACTCTGGAAGCAGGCGGCAGCCCCCGGAAGTGAACACTGGAATAATGTGATGAATCAGTTGCTGGAGCTGGATTTTACACTGAATCCAACATTCACCATCTATGAAGCCAGCAGGGATTTGATGCGCGAACGACGTGCTGACTGGCATGTAAAATATACACTGCCTTCGCTGTGGGAATTCTACAAACCAAGCCGGCGTGCACATGGCTCGTATTGGTTCGACTGGGGTACTGAACAGGAAGTCGCCTGGAAAGAAAATTTCAGGCTTTGGATGCAGTTTGTGAACGAGTACAAAAACAGGGGCGGTAGAGTTACCCTGGGTTCAGATGCTGGTTATATTTATAAGCTGTATGGATTTGCTTATATCCGTGAGATGGAGCTGCTGCGTGAAGCCGGCTTCCATCCCATTGAAATTATCATGTCCGCATCTCTGAAAGGTGCAGAAGAGCTCGGTATAGATGATCAACTTGGATCAATTGAAGTTGGAAAACTGGCAGATATTGTTTTGATAGATGAAAATCCGCTTCAAAACCTGAAAGTTCTTTACGGCACAGGTGCTATTAAAGTAAATGAAAACAATGAACCGGTAAGGGTTGGCGGTGTCAGATACACCATAAAAGACGGTATTATTTATGACGCCAAAGCATTATTAAAAGATGTCGAACGCATGGTGAATGAAGCGAAAGATGAGGAAGGATATGAGATTATTCAACCCGGCTCCGATTATTGATGGAAAAGGGAAACGTGAAAAAACTCGATGATTAATTGCATAAAACAAAGCTGATCAAAAAGAATAATGATTCATCGGACACACCCCTCGCTTGACCCGACCGTCCGTCGGACTTCGGGTCTGCACATTTCCCATCTCAAGAAGGGGATGGTTCAATCTCGGCTTTTTACATTTGCCTTTTCATGTTTCCCTTTTCCCGTTTTGCGTTTTCACTTTAAATCACAATTAAATGCCACTAAAAAACGATAAAACTCCTTCATTAAACGATATCCTGAAAGCAGCCCGGCGTATAGAACCTTATGCCCATAAAACCCCGGTCTTCACATCCCGTTATTACAATCAGTTAACCGGTGGTGAAGTTTTCTTTAAATGTGAAAATTTTCAAAGAGTGGGAGCATTCAAATTTCGCGGGGCATGTAATGCAGTTTTTAAATTAAGCGATGAAGAGGCAAAGCAGGGTGTTGCTACGCACTCATCAGGAAATCACGCGCAGGCATTAAGTCTTGCTGCAAAATTGCGGGGTATATCAGCCCACATTGTTATGCCTGAAAATGCACCTGAAGTTAAGAAAAAAGCGGTGAAAGGATATGGAGCAGAGATCACTTTTTGTGAACCAACCCTTGAAGCCCGTGAAACCACTTTGGATAAGGTAATTGCCCAAACAGGTGCCTCATTTATCCATCCTTACAACAATCATGACATTATTGCCGGGCAGGGGACATCAGCACTTGAACTCCTTGAAGAAATTCCTGATCTGGATTTGATTCTTGCACCTGTTGGCGGGGGCGGTTTATTGAGCGGAACTGCTATTGCGGCGAAACAAACAAGTCCGGAGATACAGGTAATTGGTTGTGAACCCGAATTGGCAGATGACGCTTATCGCTCATTTAAATCCGGCAAACTAATCAAGATCAATCAAACCGATACTGTAGCCGACGGACTTCGAACTTCGCTGGGAGACCTGACTTTTGACATAATTCTGAAATATGTTGATGACATTGTTACCGTGTCAGAAACATCAATTATCAGAGACATGCAAACTTTCTGGGAGAGGATGAATATGATTATCGAAACATCTTGTGCTGTTCCTGTCTCTGCAATTGTTGATAAGAAAATTAAAACCGGAGGTAAAAAAGTTGGTGTTCTTATTACCGGCGGGAATGTGGATCTGGATAAACTTCCCTGGCAAGCTGGTTAGTGATCATAGTCTAATATTCAATGCTCCTGAAGTTTTTAAATCTGCATTAACCAGTTTTTATACCATTCAAGTTAAAGTGAAGAGCGAACCTGTAAAAGAACTTTTTCCATTTCAGAGCGAATGTCTGTTACCGGAACCATGAAATTATTATTCATGAAACTGAAAATCAGTTTTTTGCCTGAATCAGTAATTAAAAATCCACTGAGAGAATGGTTATTGCTTAGTGTTCCGGTTTTTGCATAAACCCAGGGTTCTTCTCCATTCAAAGCATGGTATGAATTTCTCAAAGTCCCGTTTTTCCCACCTGAAGGCAGGAGTGTGAAAAGCCTGTCATCTTCAACTTCACGATCAATATAACTTAATATTGTAACCATACTTTCAGGTGTGAATAGATTGTACCTGGATAAACCGGAACCATCAACCCAGCGGGGTTTTTGGGGTAAATCATTCAGATACTGATCCAATACAAAGCGGATCGCTTTTTCCGTATTAATTTCACCAAATTGGTTAAAAGAGACCATCATCAAAATCTGTTCAGCAATAAAATTGTCACTTGGCAACAGCATTCTCTTATACAGAGTGTCCATGGGTATACTATAGAGAATATCAGGCTGAACGGGTAATGTCTGATCTGATAATCCAACATTTCGTCCAAGAGTATCGCTTAATAAATCTGTAATCAATGAAACTTCAACATGAAAAGGGATATCTCTTTCGAATGTAATCGTATCTGTTTCCTGATAAAACGTAAACTCATTATCAGCCCTGCCCCGCAAAATTAGAGGTAATTGATTGTCGTCCCTCTCTTCTTCCCTAATCATTTGGGAAAATATGGCGGGTGAAACATTAAATTCACCTCCATCGGTGCGGGATAACCTTCTTTGAGTTATTTCGGCGATCTCAAATCTGGCAATGTTTCCATAAATCGGTAGTGGTGATTTTTCTGTTGAGTAGTAGTAATTGTAATCATCCCACGCCCATCCGCTGCCAAAGTGGTCATCACGAAAGTTACTATCCGAAAAAAACAGATCAAAAGAATGATTCTTTAAAAACTTGTAAGTGGAATCCGTTCCGAAATCAGGATGAAGAAATGATGGATCACCCGTTCCCCAAAATATCAGCGAGTCTTCGCGCTCTTCGAATGCGAGTGAGGGAGCCATATCAGGCAACAATTGCAATCCTGCATAGAATGTAAACAATTTTGTATTAGATGCAGGAATAAAATTTCGGCGGCCATTGAAATTAAAAAGTTCAGTTTCTTCTTCCGGATCATAGAGATAAAATCCGGTGAAAGACTTTGAAAATATTTCTGAATCTTCAAAAAATTGATGTAAAGATGATTTTAACGAAACGGTGTCAGAACCCTCCGAGACTTCTTCCAGTGAACCACATCCACCTAACAGGATCAAAAGCGCTACGATAATTAACTGGCGGAAGCCTGTGTGAATCTGGTTATTTTTCTTACTCATGGGTTTTTAGGTTATATATATATCCGTAATTCATATACAGTAAAGAAAATCAGAAAAAAATTATCTGCCTTGATCACATATTTTAAACAATTTTTTTGAACCATGATGGAACCGAAACATCCAGCATCGTTTTTAAACCCGGTCCCAATTTCAATATCGCAGGTATCGAGTTTACAATAATGGCTGCGGTTGCCACATCTCCATTAATTCCTCCAGATATTTCTGTGCGGAACACCGGATCTCCTGTTATTTCTATCCGGTCAACAGGATTCGATTGACCAACCGCTGCAATAAATTCTTGTCTGATAACTTCATTGCCGTCAATTAAACCTGATGCCGACTGATTTAAACCTGAAACCATACCAGGCTCTACAGTGATGTAGTCTGTTGTAATCATTCGATCCGCTATAACAGGCTCAAGAGTTTCAGTATAATCATTTAATTCCAGATTTAAAGCCTCAGCTACAAGGTGTGTTGATTCAGCAAGGCCGACATGACCTAAATTTTTTTTGTTCTTATTGAACTCATCCGGTGGTAAACCCCCACCGATTTTATACTGAAATGGCCCTCTGCGAACAGAGGCGTTCTGAATTCTTGATATTTTGACATGTTCAACTACTCTGCATACAGAAGAAAATACAGCCGGCAAATAATCCATCAAAAACCCCGGGTTAACACCGGTAGCGAGGCAGGTGACTCCCTGTTTTTTACAGATACTATCAATTTTACGGGCTTCTTCAGGATGTGCAACCCAAGGATAAGTGAGCTCTTCACACGTAGTTAAGAAATTCAATCCCCTGGAAGCATATTCCTCAACCTGGCCAATTATTTGACTGATTCTTGAAACCGTAGCCACTACGGCAACGGAATCTTTCGGATTATACGACCGATTCCCCAAATCTGCTGAAACAGCGACATCTATCGATTCTTTACCCGCTAACATACCAAGATCTCTGCCATTCAACGATTCATTCAGATCAATAGCTGCCGTAATTTTTAATCCATCTCGCTGAAGCAGGTAAGATGTTAATTGCCGGCCAATTGGACCAAGGCCGGCTTGTACAATTTTAGTCATAACTACGGGACCGCAGTAATTTCTATTCTGCGAATAGTAAAATTGTCTGCTTCCGTATTGATTTCACTCAATCCATTTTCATTAATTACTTCAACCTGCAGGTTAATCGTGGTAGGGTCTTCCGGAACATCGGGAACCGTATAATTTAAGATAATTACATCTGTTTGGGTCTCTTCAGAAAATGATGCATTGGCTGCAGGTTCGGTTAAAACCACTTCCCTTTCTCTGATATTCACAAGTGAATCATATAGCACAATTTCCTGAACCGGGTCATTTGACCAGAATTCTACACGAATCTGTATGGTTTCTCCGTTCGTAAACTGATCCTGCTCATTTTGAATGATGATATTGGAGATCACCGGAAACGACCGGCCGGTTTGATCGATATTATCAAGAAAGAAATTATCTTCACTGCAGGATACAATCAATATTCCTGCAATTGCCAGTAATAAATAGTGCCGGATAAATTTTGATGTCTTCATATTTTCTATTCTTTTTAAATTAGTTGTAGAACCACATTTGTGTATCAATATCTTTTACCACCTTTCTTACTTCCTCTTCATTTCTGCTGAATTCAGAGTTTGGATAAACGGCACGTTGAATCCACTCGCCATTTAAACTTGGATTGTGATCTTCAGGAAGTTCAAGATCCCGAAAGATATTGTCATCAAAGAAATATCTGCGGAGGTCATTAAATGTTTCAGGGTTCAGAAAAAGGGCTTTGTATTTCTCTTTCATAATTAGTTCCATAGTCAAATTCCCTGCACCAACATCTACATTCGGATTTGTGAGGTAATCGTCTCTGTCCGATTCAGACACTCCGATTTTATCCATATTTGCCCTGATACCTTCCAGGTATGCATCATACGCCTGTTGAGATGCCCCCACTGCAAATCTGTTGCCGCTATTGTCGCTTAAAAAAGCAGCTTCTGCTTCAATAAAATTAACCTCTGAAAAGGTAATCATTGGAATGGGAGCGTCAGCTCTTGAATGCCAGGTATCTCCGGTAAATACTGTATTCGATGAGTTATTTGGCGAATCAAAATTTGTTCCAAAAGCGCCGTTAACACTACCAAAGAACTGGTCATCACCGCCATTATCAGCAATTAGCGGCAAACGGGGATCGAATTCAGGATATGTGGTTCCATTCATGGAACTGACAATCTGATCAGACAAAACAGGTGCCGGGTTGCCGGTCTGTCTCGCCAAAAAAGCATCTGTGTGCCAGGGATTGAGGTTTCGCTGCGTAAACGAAATCTGCAGATCATCTGCATTGCTCTGCTGGGCGTTACTGACGGCGGAAAGTGCATTTGTAGCCGCATTCGAAGCACCTTTGTTGATAAGGTGTATATGATAGCGTGCTTTCAATGCATAAGCAGTACGAATCCACCGGTCGATATCACCGCCAAATGCGAGATCATCGGAACCGGGCTGATTAAACTCCCCGGCAGGTTTTTGTAACTCTACAATCGCTTCATCAAGCAGAGTCTGTATAACATTGTAGATACTTTCCTGAGAGTCGAATGCCGGTGTGAACTCACCATCCTGAGAAGCTTCCGTCCAGGGAATATCTTCCCAGGAATTTGTAGCCAGCCCAAGATTTACCGCCTGAAGTATCTTGACAATTCCAAGATAATTAAAGGCATCTTGTTCAATAGCCTTTTTTTCCATTACGGAAAGGTTATTTAATGCTCCAAGATAGATATTGGACCATCCTCCTGCCAGCTGGGATTCTTCTTGCTTATCCGTATCACCTACAAAAGATGTGTGTTGAGAATATTGAGAAGTTGTAAATGCAATACTAAAGTGTGCATTGGCAGTTGACACCAAAACAGGAGGTAATAGTGCACTTAGCGATACATCATCTTCAAATACACGGTTTGGATCAACATTGGTACCATCACCAAGATAGCTGTCGCATGAAACGAGCAGAATCATAAATGAAACTGCTGTCAGTAATTTTATTTTTGTGTGTAAGAAATTCATAGTCAGGTCCATTTATGATTAAAATCTCAAATTCATTGAAAATGTAAAACTCCTTGTGGGAGGAATGTTCAAACCGGTAAATCCAAATGCGTTTGAACCGGCAGAAAACTGCTGGCCTTCCGGATCAAATCCTCTGAAAGGAGTAGATACAAACAAGTTGCGTCCTGTTACACTAAATGTTGCCCCGCTGATTGGCAGCTTTTCTGTGAGTGAGACAGGTAAACTGTAAGCAATTCTTGCGTTTCGAAGCCGGATCCAGTCGGCATCCTGAACAATAACTTCAGATGCACGATTGAACCTGGTTGAACTTCTGAACAAGTTTTCATCCGCCTCAACCGGAATGTCATTTGGAGTGCCATCGGCATTCACACCATTGAAAATTACTTCTTCATTTCGAACACCTGTCAGTTCTACGATGCCATTTCTGATACTGTTTCTGAGAGTGGCATCATATGCCTGACCGCCCTGTTTAAATTCAAGTAAAAATGACAAGCTCAGATTTTTATAATTGAACGTGTTGGTGATGCCACCCTGCCAATCCGGAAACGCATTACCAACTTTGACAAGCGTATCAGTCCGAATTGTTGGTAAACCGTCATCTGCAATCAATAACCGGCCCTGATCATCATAATCAAACGTAAAACCGAAAAGATCACCCAGTTCGCCGCCTTCCTGAATCCTGTTTACAACTCCTGCAAACCCGGAGTTTGCAAATTCAATCACATCCAGGCCCTCTGGCATCGAAACTACATCACTCGAAAAGGTTGACCAGTTAACTGCAATATTCCAGTTAAAATCCCGGCTTTGGAAAGGTGTACCCTCAACAAGCAGCTCAATACCATCAGTATCAATCTGGCCGGCATTTGTCGTAAATCGTGCAAGTCCTGTTGCATTACTGACCGGAAACGCTACGATCTGATCTTTACTTGTCTGAGTGAAATAGGTAATATCCACACTTGCGCGGTTGTTAAACAAACGAGCTTCCGCACCGAATTCGATTGAAGTATTTCTTTCAGGTTCCAGGCTCAATGCCCCCGCCTGCAGATCCTGTGTGAAACCACCGGTGCTTCCAAAAGGAAAACCGGGAGCTGACTGAAAGGTTTGCCCAACACTAAATGGCGGAGCATCTTTACCAACTCTTGCCCATGAGAACCGAAGTTTCCCAAAAGGAAGAATATCACTGTCGGCAAGGCCAAGAGTTTCAGTAAACACATAGCTCAAACTTACCGAAGGATAAAAGAAAGAGCGGTTATCTTCAGGCAAAGTTGAAGACCAATCATTTCTTGCCGTAACTGACAGAAAGTATGTGCCATCATATTCAATACGTGCATCCGTAAATACACCGATCAATCTTCGCACAAAAGCAGATTCATTTGTGAAAATGTTGGTCGTATTTGCAAGCGAGCGGAATTCCGGAATATTCAAGCCTTCGCCACGTGTGTTTACCGTTTCAGAATCTATATCTGTAATTTGATTACCAATTAAGACTGATCCCCGCAATTTTTCAGTGAGTTGGTAATTTGCGCGAAGAAATGCATTTGAATTGATTTCTCTATAATTAATATTTTCCTGAATCAGAAACCCGTTTACCTGGGTACCCACATCCAGATTCGGCGGAACAAATCGTTCTCTTCTGTCACTGAAATTATCGATACCTACCTGGTATTCTGCACTTAGCCAATCATTAATCTCATAGTTTAATCCGGCAACACCAACAATCCGGTCTACATCATCTTCAAGTGTACTGTTTTCTACAAAAAATCTTGGGTTGTCAATAATGCCTGTAGTGGGATTTTTCTGGGTTCCATCCGGATTTAAAAAATCGTTCACATCATTGGATGATGCCCAAAAACTCAGGGAACTCATGATCGACTTGTCACCGCCTGTTGGCCTTGTCCCCCCGGAGTTAGAATATGTCAGGGATCCGTTGATATTAAACCGGCTATTCACTTTTTGAGAGCCCGACAATTTAAATGTTGTTCTGTCCCAATCGGTATTTGGCACAATTCCCTGATTATTCACATTCGAAAATGATGTAAAATACGTGGTATTTTCATCACCGCCCGACACACTAAACGAATTACTGACGTTGGTGGCTGTTCTGAAAAAACCCTTAAAATTGTTAAAAATCGGGCTTGATGATTCAGAAACAGGAGGGCCTAACTGCCAGAACTGAAAACCAAATACGGTCAAAGGCAAAGCGCCATAACGTCCGCTCTGAAATTGATCCTGAATTTCGGGCACTTTATTCACTTCACTGAATCCTACAGATGAGGTGAGCGATACTTGCGGTTTACCGGCACTGCCTTTCTTCGTTGTTATAACAACCGCCCCATTCGCAGCACGCAACCCATAGAGAGCGGTTGCTGATGGACCTTTCAAAATGGACAGGCTTTCAATATCATTTGGGTTTATATCTGCGATCCTGTTCGTAAATGAAAACTGTTCTGAACTGCCAGGAGAATTGGATCCTTCACTTGGAAGTACATTGCCAGAATTGGTTTGATTACTGACCGGTATTCCATCGATTACAAACAGAGGCTGGTTATCCGCGTTCGGACTTAGTGAATTAATCCCCCGGATAATTATATCAACGCCCGCACCTGCAGCACCACTTGTGTTTTGGATATTCACTCCGGCAACACGTCCTTGAAGAGAGCTGACGAGATTTGGCTCATTTGTTTCTGAAATATCAGTGCCGGAAACCTCCTGAATAGAGTATCCCAGTTGTTTACGTTCCTGCTCAATACCAAATGAGGTGACAACTATATCATCAAGAAGCTCCACAGAGGCTTCCATCTCAACATTTATCACGGTCCTTCCCTCAATAGGTACACTCAATTCACGATACCCGATAAAGGTAAAAACAAGTGCTTCTGCGTCATCCGGTACTTCAATTTCATACTCTCCATTACTATCGGTTGAAGATCCGATTGTTGTGCCTTCAACTACAACATTAACACCCGGCAGAGGTTCTCCGGTTTGAGAGTCTGTAACTCTTCCCTCTATTTCCGTTTGTAACAGTTCTGATTTCGCGGATGAAATACCCGGCCGCTCTTTCAGTAAAATCTCTCTGTGAGATGTAATTACCGAATTGTAGTTTGTGCCGGCAAGTACTTTTTCGAGTGCATCCGCAACCCGAATCCGGTTGTGCCGGATTGAGACTTTGCCACTGTTTTTCAGCAGATCCGGATCAAACGCAATGCTAAGATCGGACTGATCTGCAACTATCAACAGAGCTTCACTAACTGATTTATCTTTAAAATTGAGAGATATTTTATTATTCAGCTCGGGAATTTGAAAACCGTAATCTTCAACCGAATAATAAACAATCTCTTCTGATGCTGTTTGCTCTGATGACTGGCTATGCACCTGACATACAAGTGTAATGGTCAGCAGAACAGCTAAAATGCTTATTATGCCTGATTTAGTACCTGTGTTTTTCATAGAAAACCTTGGGTTTATAGGTTGACGTTTTATCTTTGGTGTTAGGTATACATGTTTTTCTCAAAAAATCACTTTTTACTTTAGAGTGATTACATCATTTTCAATTTCATAACTGATTCCGGTTGCAGCACTGATTACATCCATCAGATCTCGTATTGACTTGGTTTTGAGATCAGCTGTTAATTTTTTATCGTACGATTCAGAATTTTCAATTTCCCAGTGAACTGTGACATCGTACCAGCGTTCAATTCGTTTCATCACATCACGAACAGATTCATTATTGAATACCAGGCGCCCATCCATCCATCCATTATAAAATCCAAAATCTTCAATTTTTTTCAAAGTCATCTTTTTTGTCGGGGGTGAGTAAATTCCAACTTCTCCTGCGTTCAGGATCAATTTTTCAGTTCCCCTGTTTTCCATGCGAAGTTCCACCCTGCCCTGGCTAACAGACACTATAAATTCACCGTTGTCTTCGTAAGAGTTAACATCAAAGGAGGTTCCGAGAACTTCAATTTCAAGGCTATTAGTTTTTATCACAAACGGACGTTCCGGATCTGATTTAACGTCAAAATAAGCCTGGCCTGTCAGCTCAATAATCCTTCTATTTGTTGAAAAAGTATCCGGTTTATACAATTTACTGCCGGCATTTAAAAAAACTTTTGTGCCGTCACTTAGTTGTACATTGGCTCTTTCCCCACGTTCTGTAACAATTTCTTCAAATACAGGTTCATAATCCAATTTTTTAACGTCTGAAGCAAATTGTAAAGTAAACAGAGCAGACAGCGCTGCAACAAGAATAAACGCAGCTGCTTTGACAAAACCATTTAAAATGGTATTTCGATCGCGTGCTTGCCAAAATTCAGGGATTCCTTTTTTACGATAGATTTTATTCTCTTTTTGAATTTGCCTTGAAATTCGATCCCAGTCTTTTTCAAGCTGATTGTCGCGAAGAAACATTTCAGTATCTGGTTCTTTTGTTGAATGCCAAATTTGCTTTACAGATTCAAAAACTTTTCTGTTTTCGGAATCTGTGTTCAGCCAGTTCTCCAAAGTTTGATGATCATCTTTGCTCATCGAATCTTCCAGATACCGAACAATTACTGTCCAGATTTTATCGTTTTTTTGCATATTTGTCATCTTAGTCTTACTCAACAGACACTATAATAGCACCATACCCCCACGATTTTTAATAAAAGAATGAAATTTATTTTGACAGGATCAGAAATTCGTTACAATCAGATCGATCTCTTTTTATCCCAATCAAATAAGTTGCTCTTTTAAAAATTTAAGAGCCCTTCCCATTTGATTTTCAACTGTTTTTCGGGTTATTCCCATTACCTCAGCTATTTCTGTATATGAGAGTCCATGTTTTCTGTAAAGGATAAATACTGTTTTCCGTTTTTCGGGAAGCTCTTCTACCACATTCCAGATTTTATTGGCAAGACGCTTTTTTGAATTGAAATCTGCATAACCAGGTTCATGGTAAATATTTACCCGATTTAAAATCTCTTTTTGACTGTGATTCAGTTCATCAAAAGGTATTTGCCGACCTGCTTTGTCAATGTGATTCAGAGCCTGATTTCTTACCGCTTGATACATGTATGCTTTAAGGGATCTGTAAATAATTAAATCTTCACGCCTATTCCATATATTTATATATACATCCTGAACAATATCCCTGGATTGATCCTGTGAGTTTATAATCTTATTCGCATAAAAACAGAGAGGGGCATAGTATAGATCAAACAACTTTTTAAAAGCGTCTTTATCGCTCTGTTGAATTTTTTCAACCAGTGCGGCTTCTTGTTCAGTTTGTGATCTTATCCTGCTCACGATGCATCTATTTTAGTTTCAGTTACTGAAAATAAATAAAGATGTCGTTAACATTTAAACAATTATTCAAAAGGCCGGTTAACCTGTTTTTGCCCGTAAGAAACTTCTTATTCAGTTTTAATCTCTCCCGGATCCCAAAAATGCTTTTTTATATTAACCGTGTACTCTTCTGTGAATTCAATACGCTCCTGTAATAACCGCTCTCTCATTGTATCACCAGGAAAATAAGCTCTTCCGGTAAGCTGGCCCAGCCTGTTTACCACCCGGTGTGCAGGCAACTTAGATACCTTCCCGGAATGGATCAGGTTATTGAGTGCATATCCAACCATTCTCGCGCCTGATTTTATACCAAGTAGATTTGCAATTGCACCATATGTGGTTACGCGTCCTTCAGGTATCAGCTTTACTATAGAATAGACACGCTCATAATAATCACTTGTTCTGCTTCTTTTGTTCATCTCTGAATAAATTTTTTAAAAATCCAATTTTATCAGATTCTATGCCTTGTTGGTTTTCAAGCATTGAAATCACATACAGACCGGAAGATATATAAAACTCTTTAGCATCCTTTTCGGATTTAAGCAAATTCAAATGGCCTTCTATAGTAAGCAAATCTCCCCTTTGAACAGGCCCGCTCAGGGCATCCTGCGGCCCGCCAGTAAAAACATTTTTCATTGTTTGCTCTATGAGCGGTTTCAGTTTTTGCATTGGATCGTCAATTCCGGCATTGAGAGCAATGCTTTCAGCTGCATGCATAACTGCAACAAAATAATTTGAAGCAAAAACGGCTGAAGCATGCAGCGACTGTTTTTGTTTCTTTGATAAAATGAGCGGACTGGCACCAACTTTCTCAGCAAGTATTTTCAATTCATGCAGTGAGGTTTTATCACCTTCAATAGAAATAAATATGTTATGAAACCTTTCGCCCCCCGTTGTCAGTGAAAATGTTTGAAGCGGATGGAAAGCGGCCACAGAAGCCCCTTTTTTCCGAAGCGGTTCTAATACATCAGAAGTAATGGCTCCGGAACAATGGGAAAAAATAACTCTTTCCGAAAAAGATTGTTCCTCTCCGAGCATTGCGATTCTTGCTACAACATCTTTAATCAAATCATCAGGAACAGCAATAAAAAAGAGAGAATCAGGCTCTATGGCAAGCTCTTCAATGCTCCTAAAAGTTGAAATATTATGATCACTGAAATAATCCGCTTTTTCTTGATTGGAAGTTACGACAGATGAAAGCGGAACAGAAGCTTGCAAACATGCTTCTGCAAGCGTATTACCTAAAGCACCAAGGCCAATAATCGTAATACTAATCTCAGGCATTAACTGAATATTGCATGTTTTTGCATTTCCGCATACGCAACAATATAATCGCTATCCGATTCAGTTTCGAATTCAAGATTTAAGCCCCATGCGTTTGCAACAATCAGGCCGGCAACAAACGAGCCAATGCCATCTGTTTTTACCTTATCACTGTTAAGATAATTCATCATAGCCGATTGGTTACCATTTTTTATCATTTCCCAAATATTTTCATAATCCGGCTTATCTTCGGCAATCAAATCACAACAAATAACGATAAGTGCGTTTTTAGAAGCGAGGATTTCTTCAAGAGCATGGGCTAACTCTTTCACGATAAATGAGCCCTCATCTGTGATTTGAATACTTAACGCAGTAAAATCGTGAAGTACACATTGCAAAATCTTAAGCTGATCAAAAAGACTTAAATTCTCTTCAAAAGCTTCATCATCAATAAAAAAATCGTCATCCTCATCGCAAAAATCATTCCTGAGCTTGTCATTTACCTGAATTTCACCAAGAGATGTTCTAAACATTTTATTCGATGACATTGGTATTTTTTTATCCCCGGCACCGGGTGTTGACTCAACAATAACGACCGTATCAAAATCATTCTCTCCAACCCTGCTGTAAACCGAAGCCACGTCCTGCAAATTTGCTTCATTTATATCAGTAGGCGAGAATACAATCCGTACAGTTTCCGCCTGCCGTTCTGTTGATTTTTTCGCTTTTTCGACCTCTTTCGTTATTCGCTCTCTGCTAAGCATTTTATTATTCATTTCGTCTTTCGTATGATATTTAATTAATATTGCCCGTAAGCTACTGAAATCCAGTGATCAGATTCTTTGAAACTACAAACTTTTGCACATTTACCATCGACAAAAGTTGACAAAAATAAATTATTCTTACATTTTTCGATTTTCAGACTGCTCATCGGGGTTCTGAGACCTGTACCGTACCATTTTAGCGCTGATTCTTTCATTGTCCAGATTCGTAAGAGTCCATTTTTTTCATAAAATCCGGCAGGTTCATCTACATGCCTTATCCTAAAAAACAGGCTTGTGTAAATATTTCGTTCACTGTTTTCTATATCAACAGCCACAGGATACTTCTCAGATAAAACTCCTGCAATCACTGTTTTAGTATGACTTAAACCAAGGTAAAATTCTTTTCCATCCTTCTGTACAGCAGTGGGTTTCTGCCCCGGGGTTCTTTGAATTTCCAGTTTCTCAATTCCAAAACAATCAAAGGCCATTTTATCCAGTAATTTTTGGCCCTGCTTCTTTTCATTTAATCTGTAATCGCTGCCACCCTTTTGGATAACAGGTAACTCTTCGGTGTAAAGGTGAATATTGTCTGGTAAACAATCCGGACTTTTTAATTTCAAGATTTCATCCTGCTATATTTGTTACAAAGTAATAGATACATACTTTAAAAATAATGAAATTATTTAATACAATTTGAGGGCCGAAAACAGAAAACGGATTGCAAAAAATCACAAATGCACAGATTTAATAGAATTCCTATTTCCATACAAAATCACTATTTTGAATGGATATAATTTAAACTCCAAAACTTTTTATGAGTACTGACACAAGCCTGAGTGAACAGCAGGAAATCCGACAACAAAAATTGCAACAGCTTCGCGAGAGCGGTATAAATCCCTATCCCTACAAATTTGACGTAACTCATCTCTCTTCAGATATCCTGGAAAATGAACAGTTAATTAATTCGCCGGAAAACCAGGATGAAGCTGAAAGAGTATCTGTAGCCGGAAGAATTATGACTCGCCGGATCATGGGTAAAGCCTCCTTTTTTAATCTTCAGGATTCAAGCGGAACCATTCAGATTTACATCCGCAGAGATGATGTGGGTGTTGACAACTACAATACCATTTTCAAAAAAATGGTGGATATCGGGGACATTGTAGGTATCAAGGGATTTGTTTTTAAAACCCGTACCGGAGAGACCACAGTGCATGCCGAGCATTTTGAACTTCTTTCAAAAACCGTCCGCCCCATACCGGTGCCAAAAGAAGTTGAAAATGAAGAAGGCGAAACAGTTGTATATGATGCTTTTTCCGATAAGGAACTGAGATACAGGCAGCGTTATGTTGATCTGTTAATAAATCCCGAAGTCAGAAATGTATTCAAAAAGCGTACTAAAATGGTTCAGCTGCTTCGTGATTTTATAAATAGCCACGGCTACCTTGAAGTTGAAACACCAATCCTGCAGCCTGTTTATGGCGGAGCCGCGGCAAAACCTTTTATAACTCATCACAACGCCCTTGATATCGATCTCTACCTACGGATTGCAAATGAACTTTATTTAAAAAGACTTATTGTAGGTGGTTTCGACGGTGTCTATGAGTTCTCAAAAGATTTTCGCAATGAAGGTCTGTCCAGATTTCATAATCCTGAATTTACCCAGGTTGAGCTCTATGTTGCCTACAAAGATTACAACTGGATGATGGATTTTACGGAGAAAATGATTGAGGATGTCACTGTAAAACTGCATGGCAGCACATCCATAACAGTTGGGGATCATGAAATTGACTTCAAAAAACCCTGGCCCCGGCTCCCCATGTACGAAGCCATAGAATCTGAAACCGGTCATGATTTATCAGGAAAAGATGAAAATGAAATCCGGGCAATTGCCAATGATCTGCACATTGACCTGGAACCGGGTATGGGCAAAGGTAAATTGATAGATGAAATTTTCGGTGAATTTGTTGAGCCAAAACTGATCCAGCCTACTTTTATTATTGATTATCCGATCGAGATGAGTCCGCTGGCCAAAAAACACCGCACAAAAGAGGGTATTGTAGAGCGATTCGAAGTAATCTGTAATGGCAAAGAAATTGCAAATGCTTTTTCCGAACTGAATGATCCCATTGAACAGCGTAAACGGTTTGAGGAGCAACTTTTTCTTCGAAGTGAAGGTGATGAAGAAGCAATGGCATTAGATGAAGACTTTCTCCGGGCTCTTGAATACGGTATGCCGCCAACTGCAGGCCTTGGAGTTGGAATCGACCGGCTTGCTATGATAGTGACCGATTCTGATTCCATTCGTGACGTGCTATTTTTCCCGCAGATGAAACCTGAATAGATGAAATTTGAATGGTACCTTGCTTTACGATATTTCCGTGGCAAGCGACAGGAATCGCGTTTTCTGTCCTTCATTAAAATTATGGCAATTGGAGGCGTCGCTGTCGGTGCTGCCGGTTTGCTGATTGCACTCTCTATTGTACATGGTTTTAAATCTACCATCAATAACAAAATACTGGGATTTGCTCCGCATGTAACGGTATTTTCTTATGCAGGAGATCCGCTTTTCAGAGCCGATACTCTTCAGACTTTTGTCATGAATATCGATGATGTTGATGATGCTCAGCCGGTGGTATTAGGTCAGGTTATGATCCAGTCAGAACGTGATGTAAGCGGAACCATGCTGAAAGGTGTTGTACCCGGAAAGAGCCTCACAGACATTCATTCCTATGTTACCCTTGGCGACTATAGTTTCAGGAAAAATGAGGATGGATTGCCCGGTATTATTCTCGGCAGTGAACTTGCCCGTACAATAGGAGCAGAAGTTGGATCGAAAGTAACCGTCTATACAATCGAAGGACTCCCATCTCCGCTCAACTCACCCGAGATCAAACAGTTCTATGCGTCTGCCATCTATCAAACCGGAATTGACCGCTTTGATGATAATTTTGCCCTTACAGACATTCAGTCAACCCGTGAACTCTTCAGGATTGGCCGCATACAATCCACTGCCTTAGAAATTATGGCAAGCAGTAAGAATTCTATTGAACCGGTTTACAGCGAAATCCGGGACCGGACGGAATTTCCCTACGTAACAGAAAATATATATCAGCGATATCGAAATATATTTGCCTGGGTGGATCTGCAGGAGGAGACCATTCCCTTCGTGATTAGCGTGATGGTGATAGTGGCGGCATTCAACCTAATCGGCGCTATCCTGATGATGGTACTGGAGCGGGTCCGCGATATCGGTATTCTGAAGACTATCGGTGCCAAAAACAGATCAATAAGAAAGATCTTTCTGATCGAGGGACTTTTTGTTGCAACGATTGGCCTGATCGCTGGAATTGGTCTTTCTCTGTTATTTAACTGGTTGCAAGGTACCTACCAGATAATTCCTTTAGCTGAAGAAAACTATTACATGAGTTATGCTCCCGTCGAACCTCATCTGATAGACTTTGTAATCGTAATTGCAGTTACTTACTTTCTCTGCACACTTGCATCGTGGCTGCCTGCCCGAACAGCGGCGAAAACCGAACCTGTCCAGGTTCTCTCCTTTTCAAAATAGATCGGCCAACGGGATCATCTTCGAAAAATATGAATCACTGAATTACACTGCACTTACCGCCCTTGGTTTCTATCATATACTCAAACCTTCGATAGCCATAATTGACTGATCAAGGTCCTGATCGTCCACCTGAAAGTGAAAAGTAGCCCGGATTGTTTTCGGCCCAAATGGCACCATTAAAACACCCTTTTCAGCAAGCTGATTGAGCACGGTTTCAGCAGATTCATGTTTCACATCAAATATAACGATATTGGATTCAACCGTATTCGCATCAATACTCAAACCCTTTTTTTCTGAAACTGCGCCTGCAAGTTTTTTAGCCCTTTTGTGATCATCTTCAAGCAACGGCCAGTGATTTTCAACAGCATAGTCGGCAGCGGCAGCAAGCAGGCCTACCTGGCGCATCCCTCCTCCCAGCATTTTCCGGAATCGCCTGGCTTTTTTAATTTTTGCAGAAGAGGAAAGCATCATGGACCCTACCGGCGCTCCAAGGCCTTTTGAAAAACAGATTGACATGGTGTCGGCCACAGTACCATAAAAACCGGGGTTTGTTCCGGTTACAGTCATCGCATTCCATATTCTTGCGCCGTCAAGATGTATATGAATACCGTGTTTATCAGCCAGGTCTCTTATTGATATAAGCTCCGGTTCAGAATAACATGCGCCACCGCCTTTGTTTGTCGTGTTCTCTACTGCTATTACCTTAGTAAATGGGTCCCAGTCATTTTTGGTTCTGATAGCAGACTTGATTAGGCCGGTTGTAATCTTGCCCCTTTCACCTTTCAGTGGCCGTAATTGAACAGACGACAAGTGTGCTGCTGCTGCTGTCTCATAATTAAAAACATGTCCCAGTTCATCAATGATAACTTCGTCACCGGGTTCCGTAAGCACCTTAATACAAAGCTGATTACTCATGGTGCCGCTGGGTACAAAAAGCCCGGCTTCCATCCCAAAAAGTTTGCTCATTTTTTCTTCAAACCGGTTCACTTCAGGGTCTTCTCCGAACACATCATCCCCGGTTTCAGCAGCGGTCATGGCATTAAGCATACCCTTGGTCGGGCGGGTCACCGTATCGCTTCGTAAATCTATCATATCTGTCATTGAATTAACTTTTATAAAATCCCTCACCGGTTTTATCGCCAAGTTTACCGGCATCAACCATTTTAACTAAAAGTGGACATGGACGGTATTTAGGATCCTTAAAACCATCATAAAGTACTGTAAGGATATCGAGGCAAACATCGAGGCCAATGAAATCAGCAAGCCGAAGCGGACCCATCGGGTGAGCCATACCCAGTTTCATTACATCATCCACATCTTCGGGCTCTGCCACGCCTTCGTAAACACAAAATATGGCTTCATTAATCATCGGCATTAGTACACGATTTGACACAAAACCGGGTGAATCATAAACAGGAATAGGAACTTTGCCCAGTTTCTCAGCGAGATCTTTTGTGATTTCACACACTTTATCTGAAGTCTCCAGACCTTTTACAATTTCCACCAGTTTCATAACAGGTACCGGATTGAAGAAGTGCATTCCGATAAAATTGGCCGGCTTTGAAGTTATGGCAGCAAGCTTTGTAATTGAAATGGATGAGGTATTGGATGCCAGAATTTTATCAGCCGGTGCGTGTTTATCTATAGTTTCAAATACATCTTTTTTTATCATAAAACTTTCAGGTACTGCTTCCACAACCAGTTGTGCTTCCGATACAGCTTCTTCAACACTTAAAGATGTCTCAATCCGATCCATGGTATCGGTCATATCCTTTTCGGTTATTTTCTCCTTTTTAACCATTCTTTGAAGATTCTTTTCGATTGTTGCAACGGCCCGATTGGCCAGTTCTTCATTTGTTTCAGCTATTTGAACCGGAAAACCACTTTGAGCAAATACATGAGCGATTCCATTCCCCATTGTGCCGCCGCCAATTATTGCTACTTTTTTTATATCATTCATGATAAACTACCTTATTTTATACTATTCTGATTTCAGATTTAGAGTATCTATTTAGCCTGATTTTTTCAACCTTAGAACTCCTTTTTATTTAAATTGTACAATAGATGAACACACTTCTAAAGTTACTTGTTTTTTTACTGATTTTTGTAACAGGATTTGCAGCTCTGGCTATTTACTGGACTTTTTACAAACCATTACCTGATTATTCTGCTTCAATCCGCATCAATGCCATCAGCAATCCGGTAGATATTCACTGGGACACGTTTGGGATTCCTCATATCTATGCAGAAAATGAGCAGGATCTGTTTTTTGCAGTTGGCTATGTACATGCGCAAGACAGATTATGGCAAATGACACTCTCACAAATTGCAGCTGAGGGCAGGTTTTCAGAATTTCTTGGAGAGGATCTGATCGACTTCGATATCTTTCAAAAAACTCTGGGCTTTATGGAGCTGGGGAAAGAAATTGAAAGTTCAGCTCCTGATTCAATCAACCAGGTTCTGCAGTGGTATTCAGACGGCGTAAATTTCTATACTGAAAGAAATAACAGGAATCTGCCCATTGAATTTACACTTACGGATATTGATCCCATAAAGTGGACTCCCGTTCACTCATACGCCATTTCCAGAATGATGGCCTGGGAGTTAAATGTGAGTTGGTGGAGTGAAATCACCTATGGTTACCTTGAATCCCGCTTAACGCCTAATCAATTGCGTGAGCTTCTTCCGGTTTATGGTGATCAGCTTCCTACAACCATGAGTGAACGAGACTCGGGAAAGTTTTCGGAGGCATTAATTCCGCTGCTTGATCTGGAATTTAAAAACAGATCACTGATGCAGCGAAATGGTACGTCTGTGGGGAGCAATGCATGGGTTGTGGATAGCACAAGAACGAATACAGGGTTCCCGCTGCTTGCAGGTGATCCGCATCTCGGGCTCGACATGCCGGGCAAGTGGTATGAGATTCATTTATCACTTGATGGCAAAAACCTTTCCGGCGCCACACTCGCCGGAGCTCCGGTCGTCATCATCGGACAGAACGATCATCACGCATGGTCACTTACGAACATCATGGCCGACGACACAGATTTTTTTCTTGAAGCGATTAATCCCAAAAATCCGGATCAATATGTGACAGACAGTACCTCAGTAACTATTGTTTATGAAAATTTTGAATTTCGGGATGAGGTCATAAAAGTCAAAGACGGTGATGACAGGCTAACACGAATAAGATCAACGAAACACGGACCGGTAATCAGTGATGTTTATCCAAATCAGGACCTGATTAATAATAAAGTAATTTCCATGCAATGGACCGGCCATGAGATCAGTAATGAACTGCTTGCACTTTTCAATTTAAACTGGAGTAATTCTTTTGATTCAGCACAGGAGGCTGTTAATAGCTTCAAGGTACCGGGGCAGAATTTCATGTATGCTGATACAGCGGGTAATATTGCTATGCTAAGTGCTGCCAGACTGCCCATCCGTGATTTTAATCCAATTCATTTCCGGAAAGGCTGGGATCCGGCTTATGACTGGAAGGATTGGATTCCCGAAGATGATCTGCCGCGGGTAATCAACCCCCCTTCCGGATGGATTGCTAATGCAAACAACAAACTTCACACAGACAGTTATCCATACTACCTGGCCACGTTTTGGGAACCACCATCTCGGATTCAACGAATTAATGATCTGATCCTGCAAAATGACAGGGTTGATGCTGATTATTTTAAGACGATGCAAAATGACACCTACTCGCAGCATGCAAAAAGTATTACTGAGTTGATTTTACCCGTTTTGCGTTCAGCTCCTGAATCTTACGATTTTAGCAAAGTTTTCCCATACCTGGAAAACTGGAACTACCGGTATGAAAGAACGTCAACAGCATCTTCTATACTCGACGTGTTTTTTCTTCACCTGACCCGTAACACACTTGAGGATGAACTGGGTGAAAAAGCTTTTGAAAATTTCATCAGGCTTGAAAGTATGCCTGTGAGGGTTATAAGCAGATTGTTAAATGACGGAAGCAATTTTTTCAATAATTCTCAAATAGAAGCAACACAAACAAGAGATCAGATCATTCAGGAAAGCATGCAGCAAACTGTGCAGTGGCTTACAGATAACTATGGTAATGATGCATTCCAGTGGCGCTGGGAAAATCTGCATATGATTCGCTTCAGGCCTCCGCTTTTTGCCCAGGCTGCAGACGACTCTGCTTCACCGAAGGCATTGAAGCTGATTGTGGATAATCTATTGAGTAAAGGGCCGTTTTCTACAGAAGGCCACGGAATGACTATTAATAATGGGCAGTACGACTGGCTTTCACCTTATGAACAGGTACTTGGGCCCTCAATACGCCGCGTTGTGGAGTTAGATCAAATGAACAGAACGTTTTCAGTTTTGCCGACCGGACAGTCCGGTAATTCTTTATCCGATCATTTTGGTGATCAAACGGAGATGTGGATTCGGGGAGATTACCGTTTTTTCTATCAGGACAGCACCCTGTTTGACGAAGTAAGCCTGCAAACACTACATTTGTTACCTGACTGATTATTGAATTCATAAATAAATCACATTTAGTTTACCCGAACAGCAAGATTCTTATTTTAAGACGACAGCTTAGCTTCAACAAAATAATATCTCAACATTATCAATCGTATTACTTATTATTACCCGGATGATATCAAATTTCAAAACAATTCTGTTTTTCCCGCTTCTTTTAATTTCACTTCTATTAAACTCCTGCAGCAGTTCTGAATCATTTTACGTTTCAGAAGAGGAGCTGCCAGAACTGGCTGAACCCGTTCCGGATATTATAGAATCAGCTGCGTCTGACTCGGTCTTAGCTGATACTCTGATTACTGATATTGACTCCCTGTTGGAATCCCTGACACTCAGAGAGAAAATCGGTCAACTTTTTGCTGTTCCTGTATACGGTAATTTTCAAAATGAGCGCACGGCAGACCGTCAGAGATTGAGACGCTTAATTGTCGAAAATAACATTGGCGGGGTAATTTTTATGAGCGGCAATATTTATGATCAGGTTATGATTACCAATAAACTGCAAAGCATTTCCAAAATTCCGCTTTGGATTACACAAGACATGGAATTCGGAGCCGCTATGAGAGTATCCGGTACCACACGCTTTACACCTGCCATGGGCATAGCAGCTACTGGCAAACGAACAAATGCCTATCTGAAGGGAAAGATCACGGCGAGAGAAGCAGATGCACTTGGAGTCCATCAAATATTTGCCCCTGTTCTGGATGTGAACAACAATCCGGAAAATCCTGTAATAAATGTTCGTTCATTCTCGGCCAACCCGGATGTTGTCGGCGAATTCGGACAGTATTTTATTGACGGTGTACAGAGCGAAGGAATCCTGTCAACCGCCAAACATTTTCCCGGACACGGCGATACCGATACGGATTCTCATCTCGCCCTTCCAACCATTGACCACGAGTACTCAAGAATTGAAGCACTTGAACTGGAACCCTTCCGTATTACAATTAATAATGGACTTACAAGTGTTATGAGTGCTCATATAGCATATCCTAAAATCAGTTCGGAAGCTGGTTTACCCGCCACTCTGGATGAAACCATATTGAACCGAATACTGGTCGACTCACTTGGATTTAAAGGATTGATTGTTACCGATGGCCTTGATATGAAAGGTATTACAAGCAGTTTCTCGCCCGGTGATGCAGTGGTTCGTGCATTAAAAGCAGGAGCAGATCTGATGTTGATGAGTACGGATCCTGCCATTGCCATCCATGAGACAGAACAAGCTGTGTTAAGCGGTGAATTGGATGAAAAAAGAATTGATCATTCGGTTAGAAAAATGCTCGCATTGAAAAAAATGAAAAACCTTTTCGAATCTCCTCTGACTGATATCAATAAACTCAGCCATACAATCAATCTTCCTGAATACCGCGCGATTGCTGACCGGATTGCCCGTGAATCAGTAACTCTCGTAAAAAACCATAAGGAAATATTACCTGTCAGGGAAATTGATTTTCCCTCTATCACAGTCATCGCCGTATCGGATGATGAATCAGGTTCTGCCGGCCAACAACTTGCACGTGAAATGAGAAAGTACCACTCCAAAATATCATTTCATGTTCTTGACAAACGCACTGGAAGTGAAGAAATAACAAGGATGATTGACTCCGCGCAGTCGGCAGATTTAGTTGTGATTGGCTCCTTTATCAGGGTACGGACAGGCCAGTCCGTACAGCTGCCACAAGAACATCAGGCTATACTGAGGCAAATAGTTACTCAGGAAAATCCCTCTGCACTGATAGCTTTTGGTAATCCATATATTATAGAAGATCTGCCTGAAACGGATGTGCAGGTTATGGCCTGGTCAGGCAGCAATGATCAAATCAGAAATACGGTACCTTCAATTTTTGGAGCTTCAGAAATTGCAGGCAAATTGCCAATATCGATACCTGGTATACACGACTTTGGCCATGGTATCCATATGGACCAGTCTGCACTTCGCTTTGATTTCCCCGAAAGTGCGGGAATGAGCACCGATTCACTTCTTAAGATTGACCAATTGATGCAACAGGCTATTCAGGATTCTGTATTTCCGGGGGGAGTAGTGGCGGCTGTAAAAAATGGAAGTCTCGTCTGGAATCATGGATATGGATATCACGACTACACCAGAACAGAAAAGGTAAAAGAGTCGGATGTATACGATCTTGCTTCCCTGACAAAAGTTTTATCAACAACTCTTTCAATTATGAAGCTGGTTGATGACGAGAAACTTCAACTGAATGACAGGGTATCAAAATATATTCCTGAGTTTGATCTGCCTGAAAAACAAAAAATTACTGTAGAACAGCTACTTCTGCACGTATCCGGCTTGCCTGCATTTAAAATATATGTTGATGAACTCCGTACAAGGGATGAAATTCTTGAAGCAATTAAAAATGAACCTCTTGAATACAAGCCCGGTACAGAATATGTTTACAGTGATCTCGGATTTATTCTGCTTGCAGAAATTGTTGAGGTTGTCAGCGGTTCCCGTATAGACCAGTTTGTGAGAAATAACTTCTATATACCTATGGGTTTGAACAGCACACATTTTAATCCATATAGAGTTGGCCGCTGGATATCTGATCGGGTTCCTCCTACCGAAATTGATACTACTTACGGTCGTGGAATTGTAAAAGCATATGTTCATGATGAGCGGGCCTATTTCATGGATGGCGTTGCCGGGCATGCGGGATTATTTTCTTCGTCTACAGATATTGCGAAACTGGCTCAATTATTCATAAATAAAGGTCTTTATGCAGGCAGAAGATATTTATCAGAAAAAACAGTTGACCAATTTACTTCAAAACAGTCCAAAATAAACAACAGGGGATATGGTTTTGACAGAAAGAGTGATGGATTCAGCACAGCAGGAACGTTTACTTCCATTAATACATTTGGCCATCTTGGATTCACCGGTACGAGTATGTGGATAGACCCGGACCATGATCTTGCAATTATACTTTTGACAAACCGGACTTTCCCAAACCGAAGCTATGGCAGCAGCATAAGTAGAATAAGAAATGAAATAGCTAATATTATCTCAAAAGCAATTACTCATTAATGAACTGGAATCATATTTTAAAAAATAGTTCTGTTCCAGATTCTAAGAAACCCTCTGCAGCTATCGTAAGGGGTGAAAACGGACTTTACTATCCCGGTGTAGGAATTGAAAATATTTCTCATCCTCTAACTATAACTGCTGTGCAGGCAGCACTTTTCAGCTGTCTGGCTGATGGCGCACAACCTGATATTCTTTTTATCCACAATGAAACAACTGAACCATTATTATCCTTTTGGGTCAATGAATTTAAACTGAAAATGGCCTCAGATGACATCCCCGAAACAGGATCTTTGTATGATCCAGTATTGCCAAAAATTATCAATGTTGAATCAAAACTCAGGGAACTGGCCTCTTTCTCAATAATTCCCAATTCAAATTTTCCGGTAACTTCGCTCATTGAAATTGATAAAGGGTATATACCCGGAGTAAATATTGAATGCAGTGCCTGGAATCTTGGACTGTGTGCAGAACGTGTAGCCACCTCAAGAGCTATCGCTGCCGGTTACCGGAATTTTAAATCCATTTCAATTTTTGCACCAAAGTCAGATTTTATCAGCCCATGCGGTGCTTGCCGGCAGGTACTTGCCGAATGGATGGATCTTCAGAATACTCACCTGTATCATGGCGATGGATCAAAGTCTCGCCATATGATAAAACACTTGTTGCCATACGGCTTTACATCATTTGAACTAAGAAAAGAGAATTAAATATGGAATATATCGCAATTCTTGATTACAAGCAGCTGGATAATGGGATATTTTTAACTGGTTTGGCTAAAGCTGTATCCAGACAAAAACAGAAAGGATTAATTATACATGGGGACAGTGCATATACCGATCGATTAATTCAAACAGGTATGATGCGTGAAGATGCACAGATACGAGCAGCAAAAGATTTAAACCGCAGACTTGTGGCATTATTTGCTGATCATGGGGTTTCTTCAATTGGATTGAATGGATACCAAAGGTCCATGATCAGCACTAATGGAGATGAAATTGAAATAGATAAAGATTTAATAAATTCACTGCCCTCATCTCCACTGCTCATATTTTCAAACATCGCACAAAAAACTATATCAAAAGATTATGCAGCAATACCTCTGCCTGAACTGGGAAAATCTATACAGAATGCGTTCAATATCAGCGAGTTAATTGTATTCAGTATGAAAGAACAAAATGAGATAATAAAATCTGATATATCATCAGAGATTAAATGGGACGATCTCAGCAGAGATTTCAAGGAAAACTATCTGCCTGAATCATTTCGTCAAAAAAAAGAACTTACACTGCGTCTTCTTTCAGCAAATGAATTTGGCAAGTATCCGGAAATACATAATTCAACTGTTATTTACTAAAGAGAAGTACCAAAAAACTCTATTTTCATGTGATTTTATTGGTTTTTTATTTGAACATTAGGAACATCTTACATAGTTTCGTTTATTCTTTGTAAGAAAAGAAACCTAACATTAATTAACCGAAGGAGTTACACAATGAGCAGAATTGAACAAATGAATAATATGATTGATGAACTTGAACCAGACATGGTTAAGTTTTATGAAAAAGGAAATAAAGCTGCAGGTACCAGAGCAAGAAAAACTTTACAAGAAATAAAAAAAGTATCTCAGGAAATTCGTTTGGAAATACAAGACATGAAAAACAGCGGTGAAGTTTAAATTTTGAATAACTTATTGCACTCAAATAAAAAAGCTGTCATTATTTAATGGATGGCTTTTTTATTTTTTTTAAAAAAAGCTTGACTTAAAAAATAATAAGCTCTTATATTTCAAGTCTTGTAATTGATCTTTTAAATTTTTTTT
>CAZFAJ010000010.1:0-15607 GCA_964517005.1 uncultured Balneolaceae bacterium
CCCTCATTTTTTATGAGATAGCGCACAGCTTCGTCATCTGTCTTTTCAACGGATTCACGGCTTTCACGAAAGTAATCTCTCAATATGTCTTCCCGGCGCTCTGACGACAGTCTGACCATTGACCTCAGTGCGGTGTATTGATTAAAAGCAGCGTCAGAAAGAGTACGCACTGTGCCGTCAGAGAGTTCAAGGGCAAATCCCCGGCTTGAACCCTGCTCATAGAGCATGCCAACGGACCCCTGATAGGTCATGTAAGATGTAAAATAAGCAGGATAAAAAAAGTTAAAGATCTCTCTGGTTGTATACTCAATATTTTCGCGGTCAAATCCGCCGGCATGCGCCATTCCGTACTCCTGAAACCAGTTGGTTGCGTAAGGCGGGAACCAGGGCGAAACAGGATCAGTGGGCGGATCCAGGTAAAATTCCCTTTCAGAACCCATTTCATGTGCATCCACACTGGCCTGGGGCCGCCACTCCCGAAGAAAAGCAGCACGGTTCCGTGTTTCGGGATGAGTATGTGCAAACCAGTCGCGATTTAAATCAAAATAGTAGTGTCCGGTTCTGTACTTGAGAGCATCCCAGGAGGTAAAATCATTGCTCCAGTGGACTTGTTTCGGATTGGTTATCCTTCCTTTATGCTGATGATTAAACTGGGCAAATGCGTCTCTTCCATCGGGATTGATAACGGGATCCAGAATTAGAACTGTATTTCGTAACTGTTCCATGGTTTCCGGATCATTGGACGTAGTAAAATGTTCAAGTAAGCGCAGAACTCCTTCAGAACCTGATAGTTCAAAACCGTGAATAGATCCTGCGAGATAGAGAATGACCGGCTGATTTTCTATAATCTGATCGGCCTGTTCCTGAAGTGTTTGGCGGGCATCATCAAGGCGCATGGCATTTATTTTTATTTCATCCAGGCGCGCATGATTGTCAGGATGCGTTACAATCGCAACAAGCTGAGTCTTTTCGTTAAAGGTGGTTCCCAGCTCGCGAACCACAACCCGGTCTGAAGCCTGTTCGAGGTAGGTGAGATATTGAACCACCTGGTAGTTTTGGGTGATGCGTTCTCCGCTTTTATGACCGGCTGTTTCTTCAAATGATTGAACCTGAGCAGTGACTGTTAAATGCAAGAAAGATGAAAGCAGCAGGAAAAAAAGGAAATGAAGGGAAATTTTCATAATGTTTTGAACTAATATTCAGTGTTTGTTTTATAAGTAAAGAAAAAACTCTTTTCTACAAATTTTATATCATTTAAGGATACCTTTAGATACTGTAAATCAAAAGTGTTTTTTTGTATTTAAAATTGAAAACAGAGCTGTCCAAATCGTTTTAAAATCTAATAATAATTACTGTTCCTGAATTGAACGCAAGATTTAAATGCAAGGGGCGTTGCATCTTTGTATATTTAAAGCTTGTTATTTTTTAGAAAAAAACCACTCAATGAATAATATCCGCAACTTTTGTATAATAGCTCACATCGACCATGGTAAATCCACGCTTGCTGATCGTTTATTGGAGCGAACGGGTACAATTAGTGAAAGAGAGATGCAGGAGCAGGTTCTGGATGATATGGATCTGGAAAGAGAGCGGGGTATTACGATAAAGAGTCATGCGATCCGGATGGAGTATAAGCGGAATAAAGATGAAATTTATACTTTTAATCTGATTGATACTCCCGGGCATGTGGATTTTGCCTATGAAGTATCACGCGCTCTGAAGGCATGTGAAGGCGCACTTCTGATTGTGGATGCAGCCCAGGGAATAGAAGCACAAACCATATCAAATCTCTATCAGGCAATTGATCAAAATCTGGAGATTATCCCGGTACTAAATAAAATTGATCTGCCTGGCGCTGATATCGAGGGAGTGGGTCAGCAGATCATTGATTTAATCGGCTGCGAACATGAAGAAATTCTGCATGTTTCCGGTAAAACCGGTGAAGGAGTGGAGGCGATGCTGGAGGCCATTGTTGAACGAATCCCCGGACCAAAACGAAATACGAAGAAACCACTGAAGGCGCTTATTTTTGATTCCATTTTCAATACATACCGCGGATCCATTGCTTATATCCGCGTGATGGAGGGAGTTCTTCATAAAGGTGATCCAATGTTATTCATGGCTACTGATAAACGCTACGATGCAGAAGAGATAGGGTATCTGAAGCTGAAAAAGGAACCATGTAAAAAACTTGAATCAGGGGATGTCGGGTACGTGATCGGCAGTGTAAAAACTTTACAGGATGCCCGGGTTGGAGACACCATTACATTGCAAAATAATCCTGCTGATTCACCCGTGCCAGGTTATAAAGACGTAAAACCAATGGTATTCAGCGGTATGTTTCCGACGAACTCGGAAGAGTTTGAAGATCTTCGTGCAGCACTTGAAAAACTGCAGTTAAATGATGCATCGCTTACCTATCAGCCGGAAACCTCGAAAGCACTTGGCTTTGGTTTCAGAGCCGGATTTCTTGGATTGCTGCATATGGAAATTGTTCAGGAGAGGCTGGATCGTGAATTCAATATTGATATTATCACCACTGTTCCCAATGTTAAGTACGAAGTGGAAACAAGCGAGGGGAAAAAGAAAATCGTAGAAAATCCAAGTGAAATGCCTGACACAGGTGACGTTGATAACGTCTGGGAGCCGTATATTAAAGCAAGTATCATCACACCGGCTGATTATATCGGCCCCATTATGAAGCTCTGCCAGGATCGGCGGGGTATTTACATAAATCAGCATTTTATGCAAAATAATCGGGTTGAAATCACGTATGAATTACCAATGGCAGAAGTTGTTTTTGATTTCTACGATAAGTTAAAAAGCGGAACAAGAGGATATGCTTCACTTGATTACGAACTTCTCGACTATCGAAAAGGAGATCTTGTAAGGCTTGATATCCTTTTGAACGGGGAACCGGTTGATGCTTTGTCAAGTATAACCCATCGCGATAAAGCTTATGAACAGGGCAGAAAGGTTTGTTCAAAATTAAAAGAACTTATTCCACGGCAGCAATTTGAAGTAGCTGTGCAGGCTGCTATCGGCTCGAGGGTAATTGCCCGCGACACAGTACGCGCTTTACGGAAGGATGTGACTGCCAAATGTTACGGCGGTGATATTACCCGGAAAAGGAAATTAATTGAGAAGCAAAAAGAAGGAAAAAAACGGATGAAGCAAGTAGGCAGTGTGGATATACCACAGGAAGCTTTTCTTGCAGTATTGTCAATGGATGAAGACGAAAGGTAAAAACTATGATTCGAAAAATTATTCTTACAGCGTTATTGGTTTTCACGTTTGCCGGTGTAGCACTGGCCCAGTTCGAGGAACCTGAAATTGTGAAAATCGAAAAAGCAGACCGTGCTGAATTTCAAAAAAGATTTAACGATATTAAATGGACAGGTCAGGGTTTATATAATCCCACTACCATTGACAGGATACCGACAATAGAGCTAAGGGCAAGGCTGCAGGCAGCATTCGGGGAACCGACGCAGAATATCGGGGATCTCATAAACAACAGAAACTTCCGGCCGGGAAAAGCCGTACAGTTTGAATACTGGTTTGTTATTGACGGTGAAATGCCTATGATGATTCTTGATCTGGACGGGCCTTTTGAAAATGGGTTGGTATATGTTGGTGCAAGCAGATTTGTGGATTTATATCCGCAGGTAAAGCGAACGTTAACCAAATTGCTTATGAACGGGACTGATGAGATGGCTGAATATAGTGACTATTTTTTCTCTCCCGAGCGTGATCAGTGGTACTCTGTTGAGTACAAAAACGGGGAATTTACACGCGAAGCTATAAACAGGCCTTCCAGTTTTAACTAAATAACAAATAAAAAATTGACGAAAGAAGAAAAAGAATCCCTTGAAAATAAGGCCGGGAAACGAAGGTCTGAAAAACAAAGAGAAGCTGATAAAAAAGCCAAACACTGGGCGCGTGAATGGCTTGATGCACTGGTCTGGGCTGCAATTGCAGCATTGATTTTAAGAACGTTTTTTTTCGGTGCGTATCGTATTCCAACGCCTTCGATGGAAAAAACACTTCTTACCGGTGACTTTTTGCTTGTATCAAAGCTGGCTTACGGAGCCCGCACGCCTATGACATTATCAGTTCCATTCACGGATATTTATACACCCGGTGTGAATCTGCCCTGGTTTAGGATTCCCGGGTTGGAAGAAGTAGAGAGAAATGAAATTGTGGTTTTTAATTACCCGGTTGATGTAGCTCCCATCTCAGTAAAAACCAATTATATAAAACGTGCAGTTGGTATGCCGGGTGACCGTTTGGAAGTCAGAGAGAAGATTTTGTACATCAATGCTGAGCAGGCAGAGCAGTTCGGGACACTTATGTACCATCACCGAGTGGAAGTGCGGGAAAGAATTCGTTTAAGCAGGGCCAAAGTAAGAGAAGCCGGTGCTCAAATCGTACAAAGCGGGAACGAATCAGTTCACATTATAAATATGACAACAGAAGTGGCAGATGAGATGAAAAATTGGGCAGAAATCAAAAATATTGAACTATTTGTGCTGCCCGAAAATTTCAATGAGTTTGGCAGAAGAGGATTTAATTTTTCGAGGGGATTTCAAAACCATGACAGAATACCTGAAATTACCATTCCCTATGAAGGTCAGGAAATTACTCTTACGGATGAAAACTGGCACCTCTACCAGGATATTCTTGAGAGACATGAGAGAAACAGTGTTCAAAAAACAGGGGATAACTTTTTTATCAACGGAAAAGAGACGAATCGGTACACCATCCAAAAAAACTATTATTTTATGATGGGTGATAATCGCGATGACAGTGAAGACAGTCGTTACTGGGGATTTGTTCCGGAAGATCATATTGTTGGCAAGGCAAGCATCATCTATTTTTCATGGGATAAAGACCGATTTGCACCCCGTTTCGGGAGAATGTTGAATTTAATTCATTAGCAGTCTGGAAGACGGTATTAAATAAAAATATTTCCTGATAGTAATTTAGGATTTTTTGCGAAAATCCATTCTGAAAGCAACCGCATTCTTATCCCGGATGAATTCTTCTTATCTTTTACATTATGACTAAAATCAAATCTGAAGTAACAAATAAAACAGATCTGAAATCATTGACCAGGCAAGAGCTGCGGGTTTTTTGTGAGGAACTTGAACTGCAGGATTACCGTGTTGACCAGATATTTCAATGGCTGTATCAAAAAGGGGCATCCGGTTTTGAAGAAATGACCAATCTTTCAAAGGATTTGCGTTCACATCTTGATGATATTGCTGTTGTAAAAAAAATATCGATTCACAGGCAACAAAAATCTGCAGATGGCACAACCAAATTCCTGTTCAGGCTTGATTATGATAGTGATGACAAAATTGAGGCGGTATTAATCCCTGATTTCTATCCGGATGGTGTGGCCAATCGCCTTACGGTCTGTGTTTCATCTCAGGTGGGATGTGTGTTTGGTTGTTCATTCTGTGCAACGGGTAAAATGGGCTTTTACAAAAATCTGAGCCACGGAGAGATTATTGATCAGGTCCAGATTATCAATGATTTTGCAGAAGATGAATATGGAAAAGGTATTACCAATATCGTGTATATGGGAATGGGTGAACCGCTGCATAATTACAATGCGGTCACAGAGTCGGTATCTATTCTTTCCGATCCTCTCGGACTGGAAGTATCGCCAAGGCGAATAACCGTTTCCACTGTAGGACTTACAAAACAGATTAAAAAGCTTGCGGATGAATATCAGCCTTTTAACCTGGCCATTTCACTGCATGCTGCAGACGATGTTAAAAGAGATAAGATTATGCCTGTTAACCAGTCAATGAATCTTGAAAAACTGGAAGAGGCCGTGAAATACTATTTTCACAAACTCAAAAAACCTTTAACCTACGAATATCTTCTGTTCGATGAATTCAATGACTCGGTTTCGGATGCAAAAAAGCTTGCTAAAATTGCACAATGGGTTCCCTCAAAGGTCAACATTATTATGTATAACAGTGTTGAGGGTGTTGAGTTAAAGAGAGCAAAAGAAGAGCGTCTTGATAATTTTATGAGAACGCTTATTCATTATGATGTTACTGCTACTGTACGCAGGAGCCGGGGAGACGATATTGATGCGGGCTGCGGTCAGCTGGCTGTGCGGGAAGGCAGGGATCGTGGCAAAAGCCTCAATAAGGGGTGAAAAGAAATCCTTTAACCAACCTGCTTTACATAGATGAAGCGACTTGGTTTTTCATAAGATCTTCGGCGGCTGCTAAAAGAAGATTTCCACTAATTCTGACTTTGTAATCGGGATTGACATATTGAAAATGTATGGTGCCGTCTGTATCAACAAGAAAAACTGATGGAACAGGAAGCAGTAAATGGTTATAACCTGAACGTTCGGCGAGGTCTAAACCATTCTCTTTATATCTGTCTGCTGTTTCCTGATCTACACGAAAAGCGATTCCCAATTTTTTAGCCCCCTCCATTCTTTGATCTGAAAGCAGATGATAACTGATTTCATGTTCAGCAAGTGTTTCAGACAAAAAGCCGGGGCTGTCAGGACTGATGGCAAGCACTTTAATTCCAAGATCATAGAGTTCATCTTCAATTTCACGGAGTCCGGCGAGCTGTTTATTGCAAAACGGACACCATCCGCCCCTGTAATAAATAATCGCTGTTGGTTTTTTTCTTATTTCATCAGCAAGTGAAACGGTTTTGTTTTTTGTATCCTTCAGTTCGATTTCAGGAATTTGCATTCCCACCAGGAGAGGATTTACATCATTTGCATTATCAGGGATATTCAAATTATCCGTTTGCACTGATTGATCACAACCAATGAAAAGTAGTAGCAGAAGTGGTATCAAATTTCGCATGTGAGTATCTTGTTGGAGTTCAATTCCCTGTCAATTTACTACAGCGATAGATATGATATAATCACAAAATTGTAAAAGATAGGTAAAAGGGTTTAAAATCTTCGGTTTGTTGCATTACTTGACAGCGCCCCGAATGTATAAGATAAACCAATTGAGACGCCATATGATTCTGAGGTTGCACGGCGGCGCAAGTCGAGCAGTGCTTCTTCGTCCGTCACTTCACCTGCAAGAATTGCTATCTGATCATTGATAGATGAATATCTGCCGCTGATACTTACTGAAAGGCCATGAAACAGGTTAAACCTGATGGAATTATTAATTTCAAAACGGTTCAGTGAGAGGTCATGGAAAAATTGAGAACCGCCTATTCCGGTTTGAAGGCGTCCCCAGGATCTGTCAATTCTGAAATCAAGAGTCAGATTTTGCTGCCCGATAAACTCATTGGTTTTATTAAATATCGTACGCCCCTCATAAACCCGAAACGAAGGAGTGACCCTGTAGCGAAGCAAAAGGCGTTGTTTCGAATATCCTGCGTAGGAAAAAAAATTAAACTCGAAAGCAGGAGAGGCCTCAATATTAAACTGGATGTTATTGAATGTGGAGAAGCTCATTTTTTGAAAAAAGCCGATGGCGGCATGATCATTCAGGGTAAAAACCTGTGTTCCTGTGAGATCACCCCAGCTTCTGTTTACATTGCGCGTACCTCCGGAAGTTTCAATTTTGTTGCGGATATCTTCTCCGCGAATACGTATTCTGATTTTATGTTCTTCTGTAATATTTTCAGCTTCAAAACTTCCAAATGTTGCAAAGTTTCTTCTTGTCCGTTCTCCGCTGAGTGAACCCCTTATATTCATATCAAATAACCAATTATCCCATGGATCTTTCTCCTCTTCAGGTTCTTCTTCTGCCTCTGCCTGTTCGTCTTCCGTATCTTCTTCTTCAGCTGTCTCCTCGTAAAAGACATCAAGTGAATTGACAGCAACGGTTTTACTCACATAGGGAATCAATCCGATTTTAATTCTTCTGTTAAGGCCTGATCGTCTTTCGTTATCAGATTCACCGCCAGGAGATATGTATTTAAGGGTATCCCGGATTCCTTCAAATTGATTTCGCCCTGAAAAGTATAATCTGAATTCGCGTCCCCCTCCTGAAATACGCAGATCCTCAATTTTGAGCTCAATATCAGTTTTATCGGGATTTAAAGCATAATTTACAAATGTGATGTTAGTACGAATATTTGTAATATCACAAGTGCTGCAATCAATATATACTTCAGGTATCGGATGAAGCTGTTCTTGATTTTGAGCAAGAAGTTCAGGTGCATAAACAATCGTAAATATCAGTAAACAGAAACAGGTTCGTACCAATGTATAAGGGCTTGCCGGAAGTTATAATTCGTGCGTAGTAAGTATTGATGAATTTAAATATTATTAAAGATGTTTGCCTGAAATAATAGAAATAGTGCGAATTTGGCGGTTTTTTCCAACCTGTGTAATTTCATGAGTCTAAATCTTTTATTATTGGTTATTTTCTTTTTTCTGTAGAAACAAGTATTTGAACCAATTCACCCGATTTAATAAAATATTCAAAGTAAAGGGATTTTTTATGAAATACATGACTTCTCAAATGGCCTACTTTTTTAGTAGTGACCGTACGAAAACAAATATTCGCAAGCTAGTTAAGTTCCTTTCCATACTTGTTATTATGTTTGCCGTATACGGTGTGCTGTTTCACTATATCATGGAATATGAGGGAAGAGTAGATGAATACTCATGGATAACGGGCTTTTACTGGACCCTGGTAACGATGACTACACTTGGATTTGGTGATATTGTCTTTTCATCAGATCTGGGACGGGCTTTTTCTATGATTGTTCTATTTTCGGGAGTACTCTATCTGCTGGTGATGCTGCCTTTTACTTTTATTGAATTTTTCTATGCTCCATGGCTCAGAGCTCAAAATCAGGCACGTGCGCCCCGTGAGTTGCCCGAATCAACAAAAGACCATGTTATTATCACTAATTTTGATGCTGTAACAGCTGCCCTGATAGAGAAATTAAAAGCCTACGATAGTGAGTACGTAATTCTTGAAGAAGATTTGCAAACAGCACTAGATATGTCTGATGAGGGATACAACATGGTACTTGGGGATAGTGATGATTTGGATACCTATAGAAGATTAAGGGTTAAAAATTGCTCACTCGTGGCGGCAACAGGTTCAGATACGACAAATACAAATGTGGCTTTTACAGTTCGGGAATATTCAGATCATCCGTGGGTGGTCTGTACGGCCAATTCGGCGGATTCGATTGACATTTTGAAAATGGCCGGAGCTAACCAGGTAATTCAGCTCGGAGATATGCTTGGCAGATCACTTGCAAGACGAACACTGGGCGGGAATGCACGTGTTCACGTGATTGGTCATCTCGATCAGCTTGTGATCGGTGAAGCCACTATACAGGATACCCCAATCATTGGTAAAACAATTGAGGAGAGTGGCCTTCGGGAAAAAATCGGAATTAATGTAGTGGGTATTTGGGAGCGGGGTAATTTTTTTCTTCCGAATCCAGATACTGAACTGAAAAGTGAGACAGTTTTGGTACTGGCAGGAACGGTTGAACAATTACGGCGTTATGATGAAGTATTGAGTATTTATCACGTCTCAGATCAACCTGTTATCATAATCGGATCCGGAAGAGTGGGCAGGGGAGCAGCTAAAGCTCTCAGTGAGCGCGAAATCGATTACAGGATTATCGAAAAAGATGCTGGTAAAATTCCTGAAGATGCTGACAAATTTGTACACGGTGATGCGGCGGATCTAACTGTTTTAAAAAAAGCAGGTATTGAAAACGCTCATACTGTGTTGATAACCACAAACCAGGATGATATTAATATCTATCTTACAATTTACTGTCGGCAGCTAAGTCCTGATATGCAAATTATCAGCCGGGCTACATATGAAAAAAATATTAATACACTGCACAGAGCCGGAGCAGATTTTGTTATGAGCTATGCATCGCTGGGTGCAAATATCTTTTTCAACTCGATTGATAAGGGAGACGTGCTTATGATTGCTGAAGGTTTAAATGCATTTGATCAAAAAGTTAGCAAAAAGCTGGATGGAAAAAGCCTGATAGAATCCAATATCCGCGAAAAAACAGGATGCAGCGTCATTGCCGTTATTGATGAGGGTGATGTGGATGTTAACCCGGCTCCGTCTAAAAAGATGAAAATGGGACAGGAGTTGGTTTTAATTGGTAAATTTGAAGGCGAGCAAAAATTTTATAAACATTTTTCAGATTAATTCTCTCATGCATATCAATGAGTCAGCTTGTAGTAAGAAATCATAGCTGATATTTATAAAAAAGGACGTCCTCGCTAAGACAAAATTAAAAATTATATGTGCATATCTGAATGTTTAGAACAGAATTATTCACTTTTCCGATTTAATTTTCACAATAAATATGGATGTCATGATCTTACAACGTAAAGCTCAGGCGTATAGATGACTTCCAGTCACAAAATCATTGAACATCATATTTCAAAATCTAAATCACGGAGCAATCAGTTCATACCATGTTTCAGATGCCGGTTCAGATATTTCGTGTAGGTCTCATATAGCAAAATAAAACTCTGCATGTTATAAGCGACTCCATGCGCACCGGGCGGATAGATCCGGAGATCAACATCTTTTCCGGCATTGATAAAAGCCGTTATCATCTGCATCGTATTTTGAACATGTACATTTTCATCCATGGAGGAGTGAGCCACCAGAAGGTGCCCGTTTAAACTGTCGGCATGCGCCATGACAGAACTGTTTATATAACCCTCTTCGTTATCTTCAAGCAGCCCCATATATCGTTCCGCATAAATTGTATCATACAAACGCCAGTCTGTAAGGGGCGCGCCGACAATTCCGACTTTAAATACATCCGGATGCAGAACCATGGTCATGGACGACATGTAGCCGCCGTAACTGTGTCCGCGGATTGCCATCCGGTCTTTATCAATCCACGAGTTTTTAGCCAGGTGTAGAGCTGTTTCGGTAAAGTCTTTTGCCTCCCATTCTCCCAGGTTTTTGTATACAATTTTCTCGAAATCTCTGCCATACCCGCCGCTTCCCCGGTTGTTGACGTTGGCAATTACATATCCTTCCTGGGCAAGGTACTGAGTCCAGCCGCTTGTTTCGAACTGGTTGTAGACACCCTGGGAGCCGGGCCCGCCGTAAATCGTTAAAACAAGTGGATACTCTTTTTCCGGATCAAGATCGATCGGCTTGATCATGTAACCGTCGAGTTTTTGTCCATCAGTTGTGGTGAAACTAAATAACTCACGCGGTGCATAGACATGTTCACTGATATGTTCTGAGACACTTTGATTGTCTTCAAGTTTTTTAAGCATCCTGCCCCGTTTTTCAGTGGTCCAGAGCTCAACCTGGGTTGGTGTATCCACATTTGAATAGCGGTCGATGTAGTACTTGCCATTTGGCCCCATACTGATGGAATGCCTTCCGGGCTCTTCTGTAACTTTTTGTTTACCCTTTCCGTTAAATTTAACGGAGTAGAGGTGCCGTTCAAGAGGGCTGACTTCAGTGGACTCATAAAAAATCCGGTTATTTCCGGAGTCTACGGCAAATACATTGGTTACTTCCCATTCACCTTCTGTAACCATATTTAATAATTCGCCGGCATAATCATACCGGTAGATGTGGCTCCAGCCATTTCTGTCAGAAACCCACAAAAATTCTTCACGATCTTCCGGGAAGAAAAAGAGATCGTCAATACCGGCAAAAAAATCGAATACATCAATCCAGCCTTTATCGGAATTTTCTTCCATAACAAGTTGCCCGTTTCCATTTTCAACATCGTGAAAAAACAGTTTCAGATGGGTTTGCGGTCTGTTGAAATGAAGAATTGCGAGCTGTCCCGGTATACTGGTCCAGTACATGCGGGGGATATAACCATCTCCGATATCCAGGTTCATCCATTGGCGTTCGCCGGATTCAATATTCACAACACCTATTTTTACAGAGGGATTTTCGGCACCCACTTTGGGATACGGAATCTCAACGTATTCGGGATATGTCCCTTCATAATCGGTTGAAACAAATAATTTTACATGACGCTCATCGGTTTGCCAGTAGGCAATATAATTGCTGTCATGCGACCAATGCCAGGCTTGTACTTTGCCAAATTCCTCTTCATATACCCAGCCAAACCGGCCATTAAAGAGTTCATCTTCAGCATCAAATGTAAGCTGCGTTTCTTCGCCCGTATTCAGATCATAGATAAAAAGATTACCTTCACTTTCATATCCGATTTTCTGTCCATCGGGAGAAAGTTCAGCAGTGAAGGCATTTTCAGCTACTAATTCAAATGTTTCATCTTCCAGAGAATAGTAGTAATAATCGGACGTGCCGGAATATCTGTAAAGAGGAGTGAAATTGGTTTGAAATACAAGAAATCTGAAATCTTTTGACCATTGAAAAGAGCGGTAACTGAATGCCTCATCGGTGCCCGGAAATGTATGATCGGCGGCACTGAAAATTAACTCATCAGTATCGGTTTCAGGATTATAAGCCCTGATTTCGCGTGTGCGTGTATCAGGATTTGTTGTACTGTAAGAGTATCTGTCACCTCCGTCAATCCATACTACATTGGATGGCCCGTTTGAGCCCGAAAGCTGGCCTGATGAAGTGAGTGCATCCTGAACATTTTCATACCGTGTTTTTTCCTGGGCCTGTGTAAAGGTCGAGAAAACAAAAACGATCAATAATGATAAGTATATTTTACCGAAATGATTGGCTGGTAGATTCATGAAATTCAGATATTTGGTTTAGAAAAAAAACTATGAATAAATTAGCAGTTTGCAGTGTATATTCAAACCGCTGTTCGGGAATGCATCCGGAAAATCACATCAGGAAATATTGAAAAATAAACATAACAATCACAGCCAGCACGATTGTAATGCCTGTTTTATTGGCGGATCTATCTTTCAGGGCATCTGGTATCAGTTCTACGACTACCATCCAGATCATAGCACTGGCTGTAAACCCAAAGCCAACCGGTAAAAAGCGTTCAAATATATCAACAAAAAGAAAAGCAGACACTGCCATTATGGGCTGAGGCAGGCTTGAAAATATACTCCAAAGCATTATTACTTCAGGATTTCAGGATTGTTGACCCATTTTGTGGCATCATCCACAAGCCTTTTGGCTTGATCCGCTGATTTTGATTCTGAATAGATCCGCAAAACGGGTTCTGTTCCCGAAGGCCGCACAAGCAGCCAGGAGCCATCTTCCATCATGTGTTTTACGCCATCCGTAAATTCCCATTCCACAACTTTCAATCCGGCAAATTCTTTAATTTTTTTCTCTTTGCAAATGGCCATCATGGCTTCTTTTTTCCTGTTTTCTGTATGCAGATCATTTCTGAAATAAGCATGAGGCCCAAATTCGTCAAATAATTCCTGCACCAGTTTACTTAGCTTTTTCCCGGATCTTATCATCATCTCGGTAATCAACAGGCCGATAAAGATACCGTCTCTTTCGGGGATGTGATTTTTTACGGCAATCCCCCCGGATTCCTCACCCCCGACAAGTACATTGCCAGATATAATTTTATCTGCTATGTATTTGAATCCAATAGGAGTTACTTCAACTTTCAAACCATATTTTTCTGCTTGTTTATCCAGCATATCAGTGGTTGAAAATGTTTTTACAACAGACCCTGTCAGTTTTTTTTCATTGTGCAAATACTTTACGAGCAAACTCAGAATCCTGTGAGAATCAACATACGTGCCCGTCTCGTCATAAATAGCAATCCGGTCGGCATCACCGTCATTTGCAATTCCGATTGCGCAATTTTGGTCAGGAATAAATTTGGCAAACTCTGCCAGGTTTTTTTCAATGGGCTCAGGCGGAGTACCGTTAAAGCCGGGATTCTCTTCACCGTGAATTTCCAGACATTGTGAGCCGATCAATTGCTTAAGAATCCCCTTTCCTGCTCCATACATGGGATCGTGGCCGATCTTAATATTACTCTCTTTTATCGCTTTCAGATCGATATTCTCTTTCAATAACTCAAGATAATTCAAAGTAAATGTTGTTTCGCGGATCAGGCCGAGTTTGCAGTACCCGGAAAACGTGTTATAGTTCAGATCATGATCGTGCAGATCCAGGCGATCTTCAACTTCAGCTATCTGATCAGGGCTAGCAGGGCCTCCAAATGGTGCTTTTATTTTAAAACCGTTGTATTCAGGAGGGTTATGACTTGCCGTTATTACAATACCAACTGCATTGTATTTAAGTGCTGCATAACTCACCGCCGGTGTTGGAGTGATGCAGTCCGCGATTCTTACAGGTACTTCCATTGCGGCAAAAATGCATGCAGCGTGTTCAGCAAATTGCCTGCTTAAGAACCGTGCATCATATCCGATTACCACTCCGTTTTGGGTAACTTCTTCGTCAACAATCCAGCGGGCGGTTGCCTGTGTGATGATATTTAAATTGCTGAAAGTATAGTCCTTTGCAATGACAGCACGCCAGCCATCCGTACCAAATTTTATTTTAGCCATTTACAGTGCAGATTCGTTTATTTAGTTAGCCAATAAAGATATGAAGATAAAAAGTAAATGAAACGAAACGAAATCTAATGAGTTCTGATTTCACGAATTATCATTATTATTATTTCTAACTATATATGTTTACTAAGAAAAAAAATCTATGGGGAACTCAGGATACAAGCTAACCTTTGTTTTATTTTTTATAATTTCAAGTTTCACTTCAGCAAATAGCCAGTCAAAAACGGATTCTTTAGATCAGAAAATCATAGATGCTACTCAGAGAGAGTACGTTAATCTTGAGGTTCTTTTGCAAGGGGTAGGTCTGTTTTCATTTGAAGATACAGATTTCAACGGAGGGCGATCGTTTGATTTGGGGGTTGCGCGGCTTGGGGTGAATGGAAAGCTGGATAATAATTTCGATTACCGGATTCAGCTCGGATTTACAAACAACCCGGTTCTCCTTGATGCGTACATTGGCTACACGGTCAATGATTTCCTGCACATACGGGCGGGCTCACAAAAACCGCTAACGAGTGCAGACCAGATTCCATCACCGGGAGATACTGATTTTATCGACCGTTCACGTCTGGTGGGAACGGTTTACAAACGGCGTGAAATCGGAGTCGCTTTTTTAGGGGATGTTGGTAAGTTTCACTACAATACAGGTATTTATAACGGTTCGGGCGTCAGTACAAATAACGACAACAACTTTTTCTTAAGAAGCAGGATTGCATACAATCACACGATGGAGAATAACCGGTCGCTGGTTGTAGCGGTCAACAGTGCTTACAGCCAAACAGAAAATGAAACACTCGGTAATAATACGTCGATTGTTCTGGATGGTGAACGGTATTCAATAGGCGGTGATATTGATTTTGATGCCGGAGTTTGGTTCGCAAAAGCTGAATTTCTCTATACGGAGTTTGAAGCGCTGTTGCTTGCAGGCCGTCCCGATGTTACATCATCGTATGCTACTCTTGGTTATCGTCCCGTTTCAGGCTCTGAATATCTGTTGAGATGGGAGAGAATAGATTTCGATGCATCAGACAACATCCCTGACAATAGCAGATTCATTTTTGGACTGAACAGGCAATTGACTCAGCTGATGAGTTACCAGGTAAATCTGATTTATCAATTTAATGATGATTTGATTGATAATCAGTTTGGTGCGGCATTTAACCTGCAGTTTCAGCT
>CAZFAJ010000010.1:15707-55796 GCA_964517005.1 uncultured Balneolaceae bacterium
ATGATGATTTGATTGATAATCAGTTTGGTGCGGCATTTAACCTGCAGTTTCAGCTATAATTTCGGGACATTCAGATAAATGGATCAAGAGTTAAATTTTGTACTTTCTCTTTTTTTAAGAAGCTGTGAAATTTGACTTATTTATAACCCAGGGTTCTGATCCAATTCTCCTTTTCGCGCCATTTTTCCCGGACTTTTACGTGAAGATCCAGAAAGATCTGCTTGCCAATAAAATCCTCAATCGATTTCCTTGCCGCAATGCCAAGGTTTTTTATGGCTGAACCGCCTTTACCGATCAGCATTCCTTTTTGTGATTTTCTGTTCACGATGATGTCTGCACTGATTCTGTCGATTTCATCAGACTCCTCATATGAGATAACATCCACACTACAAGAATAGGGAATTTCTTCCTGGAATTGCAGGTAAACCTGTTCACGAATCAGTTCCGCAACAAAAAACCGGACCGGTTGCTCACTCAGAATATCCTTTGGATAATAAGGCGGGCCCGGAAGAAGCCGGGATCGAACATCTTTCATCAGCTCCGGAATTCCGGTTCCCGCTGTTGCCGATACATAGTGAATGGACGCGATGTCCAGGTTATCTCTAATCGTTTGAACTTTTTTTTCCGCTTCGCCTCGTTCTGCGATATCCATTTTATTAACCACAAGCAGTACAGGCTGTTTAATAGAATCAAGCAGGTTCAGAACTTCATCTGTCGGGTGATAATCGGTGGGATCAAAAATAAAAAGAATCAGATCCGCATCATTTTTGGCGCGTTCAACAGAACCCATCATCGCTTTTTGAAGTTCATATTTGGGTGATATGACACCAGGGGTATCCAGAAAGATAATTTGTGTGTCTTCATCAGAATAGATCCCTACAATTTGGCGACGGGTAGTTTGAGCTTTGTGGGTGGTGATCGAAATCTTGCTTCCGAGAATGTAATTCATCAGTGTGGATTTACCTGCATTCGGTTTACCGATAATAGCCACATACCCCGATTTGTGCTGTTGCTTTTGTTCTGTCATCCGTCGCTGTTTAAAATTAACGGTTACTGATTCATAATTTGAATGTATGCTTTTACTGTTTTGTCGAGACCCCAGAAAAGTGATTTTGAAACCAGGGCATGTCCAATGCTAATGTCTTTGAGATAGGGGACAGAATCAATCAGCCGGCCCAGGTTGTCAAGATTCAGGCCATGGCCAGCATTGACCTGCATACCCGCTTCGTGTGCAATTTGCGCAGCTTGTTTTAATCGGTTTAACTCTTTTTGTTCAATTTCGGGTGATGCAGCATTTGCAAAGGTGCCTGTATGAAGTTCAATTGCATCTGACCCCAATTTTGCAGCAAGTTCAATATCAATAGGATTCGGATCGACAAACAGGCTGATTTCAATATTTGTTTTACGAAACGCAGGGAAAACACGATTTTCAAAATCGTCATATACGCGTTTCATGTTGAGTCCTCCTTCTGTCGTTAGTTCTTCACGTCCTTCTGGCACAAGCGTACAGAGATGTGGATCAACATCTGTACAAATCTCAATCATTTCCTCTGATGCTGCCATTTCAAAGTCCAGGATGCCGGTAACCGATTTTTTCAACCGGTACACATCTTCATCCCGGATATGCCTTCTGTCTCCGCGAAGATGGAAAACAATTCCGGCAGCACCTGCTTTTTCACAAACAGAAGCGGCTTCCGCCGGATCGGGATACCCTTCGCCGCGGGCATTGCGCAGTGTGGCAATATGATCAATGTTAACAAGTAATCTCATAAAAGTTGCTATTTACGTTAAGTTTTCTGAAAATAAGCAAATCATCTGCAACAAGATAAGATTATGATGGCTTGTTATCGTTCCCCGGTTTTTATTCTATACTCAGCAGCCGTTCTCATGCTGTTTACTTCAGCATGCGGTATAGCAAGCCGCACAACGGGTTCGGTGAATAATAACACCGGTAATTCCGGAGAAAATCGTTATCCACCAGCAGTAACTGTTGCAGCCTCTTCAAATTCGGTTCATTCTCAGTTGCAGCAGGCTCATCATGAATGGAGAGGAACTCCGCACATTTTAGGAGGATCCGGTATTAGTGGGGTGGATTGTTCCTCCTTTACCCAGATTGTATTCAGGGAATATTTTGGAATGGATCTTCCGCGCAATACAAGAGAACAGCTTGCCGAAGGAAAAGGAATTCGCAGAAATCAAATCAGGCCGGGCGATTTAATCTTTTTCAGAACTTCAAGGCGTGATTTACACGTTGGGATTGCAATGAACGGCGGTGATTTTCTTCACGCGGCGTCATCAACGGGGGTTGCCATTTCAAATCTGAGTGAAAATTACTGGGCAGGTAAGTATTTGGGCGCACGGAGGGTTTTTTGAACGTTTCGTAATGTTTTAATTACTTGTGTTAATTTTGGTTAAACTAATTATTAAGAATCTGTTTTTCATTTCTGCTCACGTTACAATTACATAACGGTGATTTAATAAGAGCGTAAAGACCGGTTGGTATTCTGGTAGCCATTCAATAATTCAAACGAAATGACTAACTATGAAATCAATTGCTTTTGTCGCTTTTACCTCTATTCTCTTTTTTTCAATATCAACCGTTTACGCTCAGTCAGGAACAATTGAGGGTGTGGTAACAGGTGAAGATGGAGAACCTCTGCCCGGTGTATCCGTACTTATTCAGGATTCAAATAAAGGGCGTTCGACCAATGCTAATGGAACATTTGTCTTTGAAAACATCTCACCCGGAGACTATGTTTTAATTGCACGTCTGATAAGTTTTCAGTCTGATACAGTTAAAGTTACAGTACGTAACAACCAGACAAGCTCTGTAAGGTTTCAGCTAAATCAAACCCTGCTTGTACTTGACGATTTGATTGTAACGGCACAAAAGCGAACCCAGTCTTTGCAGGAAGTGCCCATCACAATCAGTTCACTATCGGGCGAGTTCTTGTCCAGATCTAACATCAGTGAATTTGATCGCTTTTCAGCATATGTACCAGGACTTGAGGTGCAGATACAAAGTGTAAATAACCCGGGATTCGTAATCAGGGGCATAACGAGCGACAGCGGAGATTCGAGAGTAGAACCGCGCGTATCGGTATTTCAGGATGGCGTTTCTATCAGTAAATCAAGGGGGTCTGTCGTTGAGCTTTTTGATTTGGAACGAGTGGAGGTTTTAAAAGGGCCACAGGGAACTCTTTTTGGCAGGGGCGCGCAAATTGGTGCAATACACATTATCCAGAACAAACCGAACAATCAGCTGGATGGTGAAGTTACATTTGGCGGCGGAAATGAGGACGAAATTCTTGCGAAGGGATTTCTCAATATTCCAATCGTCGATGAAAAACTATTTACAAGGGTTGCAGCTGTCTATAACGAAAGGGATGGTTTTATTGATAATATTTCGGGCGGAGACTTAAATGGGAAAGAGACGTTTGCCATCCGAAGTTCAATCCGGTATATCCCTTCCAACAATACAATTATTGACGCAATCTTTAACTACCAGGAAGATACACCGCCTGGAACGTCCTTCAAAAGCGGAACTTTTGCACCTGCAGGAGGTAGTACGGATCCAAATTCATTTGCAGATATGGAGAGGGGAGAAGACCTTTTCATTGACAGGACCGTATGGGGAATAACTCTGCTGGCTGATCATACGATCGGAAATGGATTTTCTTTGAATTCAATATCAGCATATCGTGAATTTGATTCTTTCGAATCTTTTGATGCGGATGGTACCGCAGCACCTGTTCTTTGGTTTGCTGAAGATGCAGAAGGTGAGCAATTCAGCCAGGAAATCAGGTTGAATTATAATGCCGGCGGCAAATTTAGTGGTTTTACCGGTGCCAGTTATTTTTATGAAGACGGATTCCAGCGAGTGCCTTTTGAAACAGACGAACGAAGCTATTTTGCACTTTTGTCACCGCTGCTTGCAGGGGCTGGTTTGCCGGTCCCGGTGATTCCCCTTGTGAACCCGGATGGAACTCCGAATCTGAGTGCGGCAATTAACCCGCTGACAGGTCAACCTTTTAAAGAGTTTCACAGGGAAGTTTTTACAAATTTCGGAACGACAAACGCAGTTGAAATATTTGCGGACGGAACATACCAGGCAACAGATAAACTGGCATTTACCGGAGGAATACGGTTCACATACGAGGATATTGAGGGAGCTCTGAATACTCCTGTTGCTGAGTCGCCGGGTTCACTCGGCTTTGTTTTGGGTGTATCACCTAATAACCTGTTTGCGCCCACGGATGGTAAACTTACCGAAAGCGAGACTTTCACATCTATAATTGGCCGGTTTGTAACACAGTACGAATTTAACCCTTCGACCAATCTTTTTGCCAGTTTTTCAAGAGGCCGGAGGCCGAATGTTATTAATGTAACCGCAAGCAACACAAATATTCTGAGTTCGGAGATTGTCTGGAGTTATGAACTCGGCTTGAAGAAACTTTTACTGAATAACAGGCTGAGCCTGGATTTAAGTGGCTTTTTCTACGATTACAATAATTTTCAGACGGATGTTACCGAATTAACAGCAGACGGACTTGTTATCGAAACAAGAGATAGCGGTGAAGCCACTGCTTTTGGTTTTGAGACCTCTATTCGGGCAAACCTTCTGAGGGGATTGTCGGTTTTCGGGAACTATGGTCTTGTTGATGCAACCATTGATGATGAGGATTCAGATGGCAACCCGCAAGAACTGGCCGGTAACAGGTTCAGGCTTACACCAAAACACTCGTTTTCGGTAGGCACCGATTTTGAAAAACAGATTTCCGGGGAAGTTGGATTTTTTGTATCGCCATCATATACCTGGAAATCACGTGTCTTCTTTGAAGAGGATAACCAGGAAGGAATAGAGCAGGAGGGCTATGGCTTGTTGAATTTAAAAGGAGGATTTCGCTTATTTGATAACAGGTTTGAGCTGGCGGCTTATGCCACAAATCTCCTGGATAATGAATTTATCATTGATGCGGGAAATACGGGTGGCGCTTTCGGCATTCCAACGTTTATTGCAGGGCCTCCCAGGTTTTTTGGGCTTCAGCTTACAGGAAAAATTTAAAAGTCGGTATTACATATGTCGTTCTATAACAGGAAAGAATTTATAAAAACATTTGTAAAAGGCATCGGGTGCTATTCAGTTGCTGCATCGATTCCATTCAGATCTGTTTTAAACAGGAAGAAAATAGGCAGCAGGAATATCTCGTTTCCGCAAGGGCTTGCCTCCGGCGACCCCACACCGGAAAGTGTAGTACTTTGGACACGAGCAGTAGATATGGATAAAAACTACAATCCGATCGATGTAATTGTACAAGTTTCCGAAACTCCTTCATTTACATCTATTGTAGCCGAGAAAGAGTGCACAGCCAGGCCAGAATCTGATTATACAGTGCGGGTAATTGTCCACAAACTGGAACCTGATACAAAGTACTACTATCGCTTTATTGCTGATAATAATGTCTCAGAATTGACAGGCCGGACAAAAACGGCCCCCTCCGCTGATTCGGACAAAAGCGTGAAACTCGCAATCGCTTCGTGTCAGTCCTTTGAAAGCGGATATTACCATGCGTACAGGACACTGATTAAAGAGGATGAAAATGCATCAGAAAAAGATCAGATCGATTTTGTGCTGCATTTGGGTGATTTTATATACGAAACACTCGGCTACGGTTCTGCCAGGAAGCTTCCGGGTTTTCCAAGCGGCGGAAACGTTCTCGATGAAAACGTAGAGTGGGCAAGGGCACACGCTGTAACACTTGAAGACTACAGGTTTCTCTACAAGCAATATTTGATGGATCCTAATTTAAAAGAAGCCCGGGCAAGATGGCCCTTTATTGTAACGTGGGATGATCATGAGTTTACAGACGACAGCTGGCAGGGTGTATCGACCTATTCAGTGCCTGACACTCCGGCGCAAAAGAGAAAAGTGGCCGCCAACCAAGCCTGGTTCGAATACATTCCGGCATTTTTAACGGGATTGGAAGAGTCGACTAAAACCATGCAGGAGGCCAGGGATTTTAAGCCTGCAAAAATTAAGAATGCACCGCTTGGCGAGTTTGATGATTATGGATTCAACAGAGAACCGAATAATAAGAAAGCGATCGAATCTCTGACGATTTACAGAAGTTTTAAATGGGGTAAGCATGTTGAATTATTTGTTACTGATACCCGCTCTTACAGGTCAAAACATCCGGTTCCAGGCGAAATTGCTCTTGAAATATCAGGAAATGCCCGTTATATCGCTCCTGTTCCGCTGGTAAAAATATCTGATGCCGGGAAATCTTACAATAATGGCAATCCGCCGTCTGAAATTACAATTGGTGAAAACAGAATTCCGAATAAGAGAAAAATGTCACCTGCAGGAACTATTCTTGGTAACCGGCAAAAAAATTGGCTGAAATCAAGAATTCAGGAATCTGAGGCCACATGGAATCTTCTCGCTACTTCAGTGCCTATGATGCCAATGCGTCTGGATATGCAAAATGTTGATTCCGATGCCACTCCTGTGATTTTTACCACCGACACATGGGAGGGGTATCTTACTGAGCGTGAAGAGATTCTCCGGTATGTAAAAGAACTGAATCGCAAAAACCTGATTTCACTATCCGGAGATAATCATAACAGTTTCGCAGGAGTATTGTCGCCCGATTTTGAAAATCAAACGGCGGAAATTGTTGGTGCTGAATTCTCTGTCTGCGGAATCAGTTCAACGAGTGTGTTTCAGGCACTATTTAATATCGTGGAAAAAGATAGTGCAATGAGACCGCTGATTACATATAATTCAAAACTGTTCGGGGGTAGAGATGAAGCCGTTGAGAACTTAAATACTGCTTTTTTGTGGGGCACAAAAGCCGCTCTTACTGCAGCTAAAACCGGTGATTTAGATCAAGCTAAACAAGAGAATAATCCCCGGCACAATCACCATCTGAGATACGTGGATTCAGCAGCAAGCGGAATTGGGGTAATCACAGTTACAGCCGAAAATGTCACAGGAGAGTTCATAACGCTGCCACCACCTTTAGAAAAATCAGTAGACTCTGATCCTCAAATACTCAGGAAAGCTGTTCTTGAATATGGAGCCGGAAGCCCGGATAAGAACAGAAAAACAGATCTGAAACTTCTCAAAATAGATGGTATTGCACCACACCCGCTCACCTAAAACAATTTTTAGTAATTGAATTCAGTTATTTTCATGCAGTATGTAGGTATTAATGTATGTGTTTAGCGACCTGAAAGCGTGGCCTGGTGCTTTTCTCCCGAAGCATCGGGATCAGCGTTGAAGTGAATTATCTTTGGTTCACAATGCTGACAGATCCGGTTGGTGCTGTCAGATTGTTGGATTCGAACCGCTAAACAGATACGTATTAATTATATACTTATTTTTTGATAAGAAAATGAGTTTATTTGATACATCTTTTACAGTTAAAGTGTTTGGGAAATTGTAATTTACAATGCTGTAATCCAAAATTGATAATAAATGAGTGATTTGTTGTGAACAGGTTTTGTTTATCCGCAACAAACAGGACTTAAGAAAAAGCTTATGCAATCTTTAAAAAAGAGTAAACAACTGATCTTTAATCTTTTCATGGCACTGCTGTTTTTTGCCGGTGCCTGTAATCAGGCAATCGCACAACAACAGATTGCCGGCCCGTCCGCAAGTGCAGGAAAGGTAGATTTTGAAATTTTTCATGAACTGGAATCAGTTCCGGCAGGTGAATTTTTTAAAGTTGCTGTGATGCTGGATATCCAGGAGGGATGGAAGATCAATGCCAATCAGCCAACCGAGGATTTTCTGATTGGAACTGAACTGAATCTTGAGCAAAGAGAAGGTTTTGTTATCGCGGATATGCGATATACCAAAGGAAAAATGCTGGATGTCGATTTTGCTGAAGATGCAATAAAAGTCTATGAAAAGAAGACACCGGTTTTTATAGAATTCCGCAGTTCAGGAAACCTGGAACCGGGTGATTATACGATTAACGGTTCTTTGAGGGTTCAGGCATGTGATGACCATGTTTGCCTTGCTCCCAGTAACATTGATGTGAGCATACCTGTAAATGTCGTAGAAAGTGGTACATCTGTTACTGAAATAAACCAGGAGATTTTTGAAGATTTTGACCTTGCTGTTGTAGCAGGAAGTACCTCCGGGGGAAATGAAATTGCCCAGTTGTTTGACGAAAGCGGGTTTCTCTGGGCATTTGTCGGGATATTTTTCATCGGGCTTGCCCTGAACCTGACTCCATGTGTCTATCCGATGCTGTCTGTTACGGTTTCACTGTTTGGCGGTCAGGCGTCACAGGATTCGACTCTGGGTAAATCATTTTCGATGGCATTAATATATGTTTTTGGTATTGTATTTATGTACAGTGCACTTGGTGTGGCTGCTGCCTATACAGGAAGCCTCTTTGGAAGCTGGCTGCAGAGTCCCTGGGTTCTTGCCGGTATTGGTTTACTGCTTTTCCTGTTAGCACTCAGCATGTTTGGCCTGTATGAGCTTCAGCTGCCACCCTGGCTTACACAAAAGCTGGGCAGTGCACAAAGCAGCACAGGCGGAGTGATCGGGCATTTTATATCCGGACTTGTTGTCGGGATATTTGCCGCACCCTGTATCGGGCCTCCCATCATTGCACTTCTTGCATTTGTGGGACAGCAGGGTGATCCCTTTTTCGGATTTTTCACATTTTTCATTCTCGCTTTTGGCCTGGGCTTTCCCTATCTCATTCTTGGCACATTCAGCGGACTGCTCAGTAAAATGCCGAAATCGGGAATGTGGATGGTTTGGGTGAAAAAAGTATTCGGTGTTGTATTGATCGGGGCTGCAATCTTTTATGCCGGCCTTGCTTTCTTTCCCGCCTATGTCTATTACGCCATTCCGGCAACGGTAATCCTGGGTGGTATCTATCTTGGGTTCCTGGAGAGGACAAGCAATGAGAACAAGGTCTTCAGAAGTGTAAAATGGGCTACAGGTGTTGTTGCTCTGATTGTCGGTTTTATGCTTGTGCAGAACTTGCAGCTTGAAAGTATTCAGTGGGACTCTTACGCTGAAGAAAAGGTTGAAACGGCTGCAGCGAATGATCAGCCGGTCATGCTTGATTTCTATGCAGACTGGTGTATTCCATGCCTGGAACTGGATAGAATGACGTTTACGGATGGCGAGGTAATTGAGCAAACCGAAGAGTTTGCTAAATTAAAAGTAGATCTTACAAACTATGATTCACCTGAATCTGAAGAGATCCGAAAACAGTATAATGTGGCTGGTGTGCCAACGATCATATTTTTGGACGCACAGGGCAATGAGGTGCCGGATACGAGAGTTGTGGGTTTCGTGAAACCCGAAGAATTTCTAAAACGGGTTGAGAGGGTACAGACTCAGTCACCGGTAGTTGAGAACTGATAGCTGAATCAGTAATCTATTTTAATTCACTTAGAATACGCTGAGCGAGTTGTTCAGCTTCCTCTTTTGTTTTTGATTCCGAATAAACCCTGACAATCGGTTCGGTATTTGATTTGCGGAAATGGACCCAGCCATTTTCGAAGTTGACTTTTACTCCGTCAATTGTGTCAGGTTTATATTCAGAAAATTTATCAGCTGCCTTTTCCAAAAGCTCATCAGCCTCCATTCCCAGTTTACGGAGTTCAATTTTTTGCTTGCTCATTTCATAATGGGGCAGTGATTCTCTGTATTCTGAAGCACTTATCTTCCGTTCGGCAAGAAGCTGAAGAAACATAGCGGTTCCAACCAATGCATCGCGCCCGTAGTGCAAATCCGGATTTATGACACCTCCGTTTCCTTCACCACCGATAACCGCATCTATTTGCTGCATCTTTTTAACCACATTAATTTCACCTACAGCAGAGCGATGGCAGATCTGATTATAGGATTCGGTAATATCATCAGCAGCACGTGAGGAGGAGAGATTGGTAGCGGTAGCTCCCGGCTTTTTATCAAGAATAAAGTCGAACGCAGCCACTTGTGTATACTCTTCACCAAACAACTTGCCATTTTCATCGATCAGGGCAAGGCGGTCGGCATCAGGATCAGTGACTATGCCGAGATCGCACTGATTCTCCTTTACAAATTTACAGATCTCCCCGAGATGCTCAGGCAGCGGTTCGGGATTGTGAGGGAAAACGCCGGTTGGCTCGCAATAGAGCTTGTGTACTGTTACTCCCAGGGTTTGCAGCAAAAGTGGCAATGCCAGGCTGCCGGCACCATTTACTGCATCCACAGCAACGGTAAACTTTGCCGATGAGATGAATTCTTTATCGATGTAAGGCAAAGTTAAAATCTGGTCAATATGCTTGGGTATCGCCTCATCATCAAAAGAGAGAGAGCCAATTTCGTTATACTCTTTCCATGCAAATTTACCTGATTCCGAGATTTCTATGACTTTGCTTCCCTGTTCTGAATCCAGGAATTCACTTTTATGATTCAGCAGTTTCAGGGCGTTCCACTGCTCTGGGTTGTGACTTGCAGTGAGTATGATCCCTCCGTCTGCTTTGTGGTTCAGTACTGCCATTGCAACTGTAGGTGTGGGTGCTATCCCAATTTTAATCACATCACAACCGACACTTTGCAGGGTTGCACAGACAATATCTTCACAGATTTGTCCGGTGATACGGGTATCGCGCCCTACCACTACTGTTCCGCCTTCCAGCCATGTTCCATAGGCGGCTGCGAAAGTAACAATGTTTTCAGGATTGAGATGAGAACCGAATATCCCGCGGATACCGGATACTGAGATCATTAGTGACATGTATCTAATTGGTTAGTTTAAAAAGTGATAAAAGTTGTTGTGTCATATCAAAGGTGAAAACGCAAAAGTGAAAAGTGAGCTCTTTATAATTAACATCTAAAAGTGACATTTTGTGTTTTTGTCTATAATATTTTTTTCTCTCAATAGATCTTTTCGAGTAATATTCTTTTCACTTTTCACTTTTGCGATTTCACTTCTTACCAGCCGGAATCCAGGGTGTTTCGGTTTCTCCGGCCTGGTAATTTTCGTAGCGTGCCATCACAAAAAGCAGGTCCGACAAGCGGTTGATGTAAATAATAAGGTTGTCAGATACAGGTTTTTGTTGCTTGCAGCTGACAATAGCGCGTTCTGCACGCCTGCAAACTGTTCGTGCCAGATGTAAATGAGATCCGACAAGTGTACCACCGGGTAGAATAAAAGATTTCAGATTCGGCAGATGGTCCTCTAACTCATCTATCCAATTTTCAAGTTTTTCAATTTCTGATTTTCCGACTCTCTTAATTCTCTCTTTTTTATCTTCAGGCGTTGCAAGGTCGGCTCCAACAACAAATAACGATTGTTGAACATCATTCAGAATGTTCAGGCCGGTTTCTGAAGGCTGATGGGATATGACAATACCAAGAACAGAGTTAAGTTCATCAATAGTACCGTATGCTTCAATTCGGGGATCATTTTTTTCGGTGCGAACTCCGCCAAAAAGGGAAGTTTCCCCTGTGTCACCTTGTTTTGTATAGATTTTCATATAGTATTTTTAGAATTCTTTTAAACAAAAGTACAAATCTAAACTGTGTTTGTCATCATTCTATTTTGAGAATTGCAATTGCTTTCCTTGTATTTTATTTATCCGATCCTGATACTTTCTCCTAAATTCTCAACACTTTCAAACAGATGTTTTACGGAATTTAGTTTTTTTTGAAACAGTGAGACCTGTTTGCACTCGCATCCCAAAACGAGTGTAACTTTTTCGCTGTAAACCGAATGCTCTTCACTGAGATTGAAAGCGTGAATTAATTGGTTAATAATTGACTGCTGTTCATACGCATATGTTATTTCAAAGAGTAAAATTTGAACAACTTTCCTGAGGTCAGCTTTATGGATACATTGAAAGGCAGTCTCAGAATATGCTTCAATCAACCCGCTTTTTCCCAATTTTGTCCCGCCGTAATACCTGACTACAACCAGCCCGCAATTGATGAGATCAAAGGATCTCATTCTGTTGAGTATCTGCTGACCGGCAGTGCCTGAAGGCTCGCCATCATCTGTTTCGTGCTCAACCGGATTAAAGGGATTTAATCTGTATGCAAAACAATGGTGAGTTGCAGTGTTGTGGTCTTTCTTTATCCGGCCTAATTCCGAATTAAATTTATCTTCGGATGCAGCCGGCAGAAGATAGCCGTAAAATCTTGAGCTTTTGATTTTGTGTTCACAATGACTTACTGATTTAACTGTTAACAATGTAGAGAACCGGATTATATAATCTTTAATTTAGAATTGTTCTTAATTGAGAAATATAAAAAAAGTAACATCCTGATTTTGCTTTTTAAAGGGAAAGAGACGAATTTTAAGCCACATAAGGAACTGTTCAAAATTGCTTGCCGTTATATGGCGAGTACAGCAACAAATCAAAAAAATGAAATTTAACTGATAATATGCCATCAATCACCGAAGCTTTAAACTCGCAAATAGGCAGAAAGCTGCTCACCGGTATTACAGGTATACTGCTACTGTTATTTGTGATTGTACATCTGGCGGGTAATCTTGCAATTTTTGGAGAAGCTGGTGCAATGAACGAATATTCACTTTTTCTTCACAGCCTGGGCCCTCTGCTCTGGATTGCCCGCATCGGATTATTACTCGCATTTTTAATCCACGCATGGATAGGGATTTCGATTTGGTGGAATAAGCGAAAAGCCCGGCCGCAGAAATATGAAGTGTACAGCAGCAAAGGCGGGCCGAGCAAGCAAAGTATCAGCTCCAGAAGTATGGCTTTTACCGGGATTGTGCTTCTCATCTTTATCATCATTCATCTTGATACATTTGCACTTGGTGATACGGAAACTGTAATGATTAACGGGCAGGAGGCATCAGATATCAAACAGCTGGTACTCGATACTTTTCAAAGTCCTGTGTACGCATTTGGCTATACTGTCGTTATGATTTTATTAGGTGTTCATCTTGGACACGGGGTTTGGAGCTCTTTTACGTCACTTACTATGAAAAGTAAGAAGATGTCCGCTTCAGTTTATGCGATTGGAATTGCAATCGCTATATTGCTGGCAATTGGATTCTTGTTTATTCCGCTCTATATCTATTTTACGGGTGGCGACGGCTCATTGATCAGCTATTGAAATTGAAATCAGTTAATAAAGGATACAGTTTAAAATGAAATTAGATTCTAACGTACCATCCGGCCATCTTAAAGAGAAGTGGAATAAGCACTTGAAAGACATCAAGCTTGTTGCTCCCAACAATAAACGGAAATACAATATTATCGTGGTTGGAACAGGCCTTGCCGGTGCATCTGCAGCAGCGAGTCTTGCCGAACTGGGTTATAATGTCAAAACGTTCTGTATTCAGGACTCAGCCCGGCGTGCGCACAGTATTGCAGCGCAGGGTGGAATCAACGCGGCAAAAAATTATCCGAATGACGGTGACAGCGTGTGGCGACTCTTTTATGATACCATTAAAGGTGGAGATTACCGGAGCCGTGAAGCAAATGTCTACCGGCTTGCACAAAATTCAAATCATATTATCGATCAGGCTGTAGCTCAAGGTGTTCCCTTTGCCCGTGAGTATGGCGGACTGCTTGACAACCGATCCTTTGGCGGTGCTCAGGTTTCAAGAACTTTTTATGCGCGTGGTCAAACAGGCCAGCAGTTATTACTTGGTGCTTACCAGTCGATGATGAAGCAGGTTTATGCAGGAAAAATCAAGAATTTCCCGCGGCATGAAATGCTTGATCTTGTAGTTGCAGATGGCGTAGCAAGAGGAATTGTGAGCCGTGATCTGATTGATGGGAAAATTCACAGGTGGGAAGCGGATGCTGTTGTTCTTTGTACCGGCGGATATGGGAATGTATTTTATCTTTCCACCAATGCGAAGAATTCGAATGTAACGGCAGCCTGGCGCTGCCATAAACGCGGTGCTGCATTTGCCAATCCCTGTATGGTTCAGATTCATCCCACCTGCATACCGGTTTCGGGAGATTATCAGTCGAAACTGACACTGATGAGTGAAAGTCTCCGGAATGATGGACGTGTATGGGTGCCGAGGGATCCTGACGATGAAAGGCATCCCAATGATATCCCTGAAGAAGACAGGTACTACTATCTTGAAGAAAAATATCCAAGCTTTGGAAACCTTGTTCCGCGTGATGTTGCTTCACGAAATGCGAAGATGGTTACTGATGAGGGCATGGGTGTGGGAGACACCGGCCTTGCTGTTTATCTCGACTTCAGGGATGCAATCAAAAGAGATGGACGGGATGTAATTGAGGCCAAATACGGGAATCTTTTTGATATGTATCTGAATATTACGGATGAGAATCCCTACGAGGTTCCAATGAGAATATTTCCCGCTGTCCATTACACGATGGGTGGTTTGTGGGTAGATTACAATCTTATGAGTAATATTCCCGGGCTTTTTGTAGCCGGTGAAGCAAATTATTCCGATCACGGTGCCAATCGTTTGGGAGCCAGTGCGCTGATGCAGGGTTTGTCGGACGGCTATTTTATTATTCCATACACCATTGGAAATTATTTGGCAGATGTTGATCTGAAAAAGCTCGATACATCCCATGAGGCGTTTTCTGTTGCAGAAAATGATTCGACAGAACAAATTGATAAGATTTTGTCGGTTCAGGGCGATAAAACGGTTATTGAGTTTCACCGTGAACTTGGAAAAATTATGTGGGATAAAGTAGGAATTTCCAGGAGCGCAGAAGGACTGAACGAAGCCATCAGCGAAATACGGTCACTCCGGGAAGAGTTCTGGAAAAACGTCCGGGTACCGGGAGAGGCCAACTACTATAATAAATATCTTGAGTTTGCCTTACGCGTGGCCGACTTCTTTGAACTTGCCGAGCTTATGGCAGAAGATGCGCTTGACAGGGATGAATCCTGCGGATGTCATTTGCGGGAAGAGCATCAGACCGAAGAGGGTGAAGCGCTCAGAAACGATGAAGATTACGCTTACGTTTCGGCATGGGAGTATAAAGGCGTAAACGGAAAGCTTGAAGAAGTACTGCACAAAGAAAATCTTGAATTCGAATTTGTTGAATTAAAACAAAGAAGTTATAAATAACAGGAAATTATCACTATGAGCACAATGACCATACATTTAAAGATCTGGCGTCAAAAAAACGCAGAAGCAAAAGGTCATTTCGAAAAATACACACTTGATGATGTTAGTGAGCATATGTCATTTCTTGAAATGCTTGATGTTCTGAACGAAGATCTGATAAAAAAAGGAGAAGATCCTGTTGAGTTTGATTACGACTGCCGTGAAGGAATCTGCGGTTCTTGTAATTTGGTGATCAACGGAAGAGCTCATGGACCCAAACATATGACAGCCGCTTGTCAGCTGCATATGCGGATGTATAATGATGGGGATACAATTGTTGTAGAGCCGCCCAGGGCTGCCGGTTTTCCTGTTATCAGAGACCTTGTTGTTGACCGTAATGCACTGGACCGTATTATCGAAGCCGGCGGGTATATTTCTGTAAAGACAGGCTCTGCACCGGAAGCCAATATCATACCCGTTGAAAAAGATATTTCTGAAGAGGCTTTTGATTACGCTACTTGTATTGGATGTGGCGCCTGTGTAGCAGCATGCCCCAATTCATCTGCACACCTTTTTACAGCTGCAAAGATTGCACATTTAAATCTGCTTCCCCAGGGAAAGCCTGAAAAAGAAAAGCGTGTTGTTGCTATGGTTAATCAGATGGAAAAAGAAGGGTTTGGTGATTGCTCAAACTATGCAGAATGCGAAGCGGTATGTCCGGTCGGAGTCAGTATTGCATCCATAGCACAGATGCGAAAAGACTATCTGAAAGCTATCTTTTCCTGAATGCGAATTACGTAAGGTTGCTTTTTTGCAAACTCATCTTTAGAAAAGAACCATCTGGTAATAAATCACGTAAATTCCCCCGGCAATCAGCAGCCCTCCGGTAATGCGCTCCATGTGAGGTAATACTTTTTGCACAAATGGGGCACCAGGATGCGGTGAAATAGACTACAAGCGGCTTGTCTTCTTCCATGGATTTTTGCAGGCTCACAGTTTCACCGTTTTTGCTTCCTTATCTAAAACCCTGTCTTTAAAGAGAGCAATAAAGAAAATCATCACAGCGCCGGCAAAAATGGCGGGTATCCACCAGAAATTGTACCATTGATCCAATGAAAGAACTGAGGCATCACCGAGAAAACTGTTATAGGTTAAGCCTGCAAGCTGAGCCCCGATTAACATTCCAACGCCATACGTGAGAATGACAATCAAACCCTGTGCCTGTCCCCGGATTTTTTTATTGGCTTTCATATCCACATAGATCTGTCCGGTAACAAAGAAAAAATCATAGCATACACCATGAAGAGCGATTCCGGCCAAAATCATCCATGTAACAGTATCCGGTGCTCCAAGTGCAAACAACGCATACCGTAAAACCCATGCAAACATTCCAACACCAAGCATCCATTTAACACCAAGACGAACAAAAAAGAAGGGCATCAGCAACATGAAAACAACCTCTGACATCTGTCCAATTGTTTGAGTAGCTGCAATATTTTCAAAACCGGTAACCTCAAGAAAGATCTGTGTGAAGTTGAAGTAAGTTGCTAATGGTATTGAAATCAGCAGTGAACTGATCAGAAAGATATTAAATGAGGGGTTGCTTAGTGTTTTGAAAGCATCAATTCCGATAACAGCACGAATTGATACGTTTTGACCTGCTGCGGGCGGCGGTGTATGAGGAAGCGTAAAACTGTAAAAGCCCAGCACAATACTGGCTGCGGCAGTGAGGTAGAGTGGCATAGTGGTTTGTTCCGGCCGTAATCCCTCGGCAACAAACGAACCGAGTACAAAACTCACAACGAGACCGGCAACGATCCAGCCAACAGTTCCAAATACCCGGATTACAGGAAACTCTTTTTCCTGGTCTTCAATGTTGGAAAAAGCAAGTGTGTTGGCAAGACTGATCGTAGGCATATAACACAAATTATAGGCAAATAACATTAAAATGAATATCAGCGGTATACCTGTGGCAAGAGGAGTAGCAAACATGATGATACCACCGATTATATGCAGTGTGCCCAGAACCTTCTCAGTTGCAAAATATCTGTCGGCTATAAAACCGACAAAAAAAGGTGCCAGGATAGCTGCAACCGGGTTTACCGTAAAAGGCCAGTGCGTCAGATCAACCATCCCGTGGTGAGACATATATACGGCAATTACTGAGTACCAGGCACCCCAGATAAAAAATTCCAAAAACATCATGGTGCTAAGACGTAATTGTACTTTACTCATTCAATATGTTTTTTTATTGAGCGTTTTGAGAGAAAATAAGATAGCCGGCTGCCGGGTATGTATATATGTTGCATCTTTTCAAGTTGTCTATGAATAAATCCTTTTGTTGTCAAAAAAGAAAGTGTTTTTTTGGGTTTGCCATGGCAGGGATGAAAAATGTTTTAAAATACTTGTATTTTATGATCCCAATCATCATCCTGTTATGTCCTGAGGATTTAAATTTCAAAACATGCAAACGACCGGAATTGAAGCTGCCCGTGTAAACCTGAAGAAGTACTGGGGATATCCTGATTTCAGAGATGGACAGGAGAAGGCGATCAAATCCATACTTGACGGCAGGGATACTGTTGTCTTGTTTCCGACCGGAGGCGGTAAATCGATCTGCTATCAACTGCCGGCAACCCTGCTGGATGGACTCACTGTTGTAATTTCGCCTTTAATAGCCCTGATGCAGGATCAGGTAAACCAGTTAAACAGTGCCGGTATCCGGTCCGTATTCATTAATAGCACGATTCCCTATTATGAAGTGGAACAGAGGCTGGTGAATGCAAGAAACGGGATGTACAAACTGCTTTATATTGCACCTGAAAGGCTGGCAACCAACTTGTGGAAATCGGAGCTTCCCAGCCTGAATATCTCCCTGGTTGCAATTGATGAAGCTCATTGTATATCACAATGGGGTCATGAATTCCGGCCCAGTTACAGACTGATCCGGGAGGAGCTGCAAGACTTACCTGATTCAACACGCTGGGTTGCACTGACTGCAACCGCTACTCCTGAAGTGAGGGATGATATTGTTGAAACCCTGAAATTTGATAACCCGGAGATTGTTGCGAACGGTTTTGAGCGTGATAATCTCATCTGGTGGGTTTCCGAAACAGATAAAAAAAACCAGCAGCTGCTCAAGGCTGTTAGAAAGGGAACCTCAAAGGGAAGCGGTATTGTATATGCCGGAACCCGCAGAGAGTGCGAGTACTGGGCAGACCTTTTTCAAAAGAAAGGAATAACCGCAAAAGCGTATCACGCAGGATTTACGGGCAGTGAGCGAAACCAGGTACAACAGGAGTGGCTTAATAATAAGATTCAGGTAGTTGTGGCGACCAATGCTTTTGGAATGGGCATTGATAAACCGGATTGCAGATTTGTAATTCACTACAACCCGCCCTATTCGGTAGAGGCCTACTACCAGGAAGCCGGAAGGGCCGGACGGGATGGATTGAAGAGCTTCCCCGTTCTGCTCTATAAGAGTTCAGACTTTGACCTGGGCCGCAGCAGAATCCTGAAAAACTACCCAACCCATGATGAATTGATGAAAACCTATATGACCGTTTGTGATGAACTAAATATCGCCGCGGGCAATGAACAGGAGAAGCCCGAACCGCTGAATATACAGTCTGTAGCGAAGAGATCACAAATGAATAAAAAAACAATTTTGTCAGCGTTAAATGTATTGGAAAGGCTGAATATTTTTGAAATTGCCGAGAACAGGGTTCCTCAAATAGGTATTCATTTTATTAAAAGTTCTGATCTTGTCCAGAAGTTTATCCGGGAAAGCAGGCAGCAGGCCAAAAGTGAATTTTTAGACAGTCTTCAGCGCTTATTCGGCCCCATTTCGTTTCGTGAACACTACTACCTGGATTTACCCTATATTCTGGAAAAGCTGGATATGAACGAAAATACGTTTCGAAAAGCTCTTAGAATTTTGTCGGAACATGAAAGAGTGATCAGTTACCACTGGTTATTCGAAGAACCGCTGGTAAAGCTGCTGAATGCCCGCATGGCGATGCCGCCTGTTTCGAAAAATGATGCAGAAGGTTACAGAAATGTAGTTCTTAAAAAACTGGAGTATATGCAGATGTATTGTTCCACAGATCTCTGCCGTGAAATATTTCTGAGACGCTATTTTGGGGAATCGAATGTAAAACCGTGCGGGCATTGTGATAACTGCATGAAAAAGAGTTCAGATAAAAACCGGATCATCGGTAAAGAGGAGATCAAAAAAGTGGAATCCCTTTTATTGCACCGTGATTTATCTATTCAGGAGATCAAAAAAGAGACCGGTTGGCCGGCGGATTTTACCGGGAAGGTGCTTTCCATGCTGGTTCGTGAACATAAAATCCAAGCAAATAACGACCCGGTTCCGCTCTACTCCTGGTGCGAATCCTCCGCAGAATCTGCTTCCTGAGTAGCCATGGCTTTTTTGACGGAGTCTGCAACAGTAGTAACCACACGCGCTTCATGCCGTAGTTTTTCCTGTAGTTTGTCTACTCGTTTGATTTGCCCATCCAGGTCTTCCTGGTAGTAGTAATGGCTTAATCTGAATTGCTCATCGCTGGTATTGTATTCGGAAAATATTTCTGTGAGAACCGAATCAATCATTGCCTGATTTTCAGGTTCCAAATCTCCAAGGTTGTGTGCAAGATGGAGTTCACCCAGTAAACGAATATATACCTCTTCCGGAAGCAGATTTTCAGGCGGCTGTTCATCCTTTGAACATCCGGAAACCGACGCAGATACAAGGATTAATATTAATATTTTATGAGTTATCCTCATCAGGTGATTTTGGATTTAAAGGCCGTAAGGTTACTTCATTAATGAGGTAATTATCAGGAGTTTCCAAAAGGTGAATTAAGGTATTTGCAACATCTTCAGGCATCATCATATTTGAATGAGTGTCACCGCTTGAAGCTTTCTCAAAAAATTCGGTGGCGATAGACCCGGGAAACATACAGGATACCTTGATTTTATCGTAACGCAACTCTTTAAAAAGTGCCTCACTGAAACCCCTTATGGCAAATTTTGATGCATTGTAGCCTGAAATCTGAGGATTGCCGATAAGCCCGGCAACGGAGGCTATATTTATGATATGACAATGCTCCGGATTCTCTTTCATCAACGGTACAATGAGTCTTGTCAGATAAAAGACCCCATCCACATTTGTGCGCATCATTGTATTCCACTCTTCGGGAATCATATCTTCAACGTTTCCAAAAATACCGAGCCCCGCATTATTGATCAGGGCATCGGGTAAATTGTTTTTATGAAATGTTGAATCGACCCAGCTTTGCAAACTATCTGCATCTGTAACATCCATTTGTACAGGTATAAATTTGTTTCCAAGTTGCTCTTTGATATCTTGCAGTTTTTCCTGGCGGCGGGCCAAACCATACACATTTGCGCCTTTTTGGACTAAAGAGTGACTGAATGCAGTGCCGATTCCACTGCTTGCACCGGTAACGATTGCTGTCTTACCTGATAAATTCATGATTACTGTTTTTTTTAGTGAACTGTTAGTTATATTTTTCTGATTTTATAAGCCATCACGTTTACAAACGTAGTAAACATTTTAATTATTTGCATGCAATTAATTTACCTTGATATAGGCAACTCTAACATAAAAGGTGCCATCAAGAATGATTTAAGTTGGGAAAGAATCTTTGAGTGCGGGTCCAAGGAGTATCGTCAGCTGGAACACTGGCTTATTTCACTGGATAATAAAAGTGAATTGATAATGAGCAGTGTTTTGCCGGGAATGACCAATCAAATATTCAGCAGTTATGACCGCGACAAAGTAACGCTGATTACTCATAATCACATCCCTTCGTATCTCCTTGATTATGAAACTCCTAAAACCCTGGGTATCGACAGGTTTTTAGCGTGTTACGGAGCTGTATCATCTACAGACTATCCGGTTGTGGTAATTGATGCGGGAACTGCATGCACCATCGACTATATGACGGCTGATTATATCTACAGGGGAGGTGTGATCATGCCCGGATTATCATCAATTGCCATGTCTGTACAGCATTTTTTACCTATGCTGCCCGTTGTGGATGACTGGATACCGAAGGAGTGGCCGGGAAATTCTACGGATACGTGTCTGCAGTGGGGCACAATAGGTTTTTTTATGGAGGGAGTTCACGGATTCCTGAATAAATTTCAAAATAAATTCGGAGACTTTCAGCTGTTTTTAACTGGAGGGGACGGATATTTTATAAATCGCTATATTGATGAAAGTTACAGCGGCAGAGTGCGGCATGACCTTATATTCGAAGGGCTCGATAAATTTTACAGGAATTATTTCTAAATAGCAGGCTTCTGCTTCAGTTTTTCCTGGATAAGGGCAATAACCATATCAAGGGCAACTTCATTTTCTCCCCCTCGCGGTATAATGATGTCGGCATACCGTTTGCTGGGTTCCACGAACTCGAGGTGCATTGGCCGGACAAATTTTTCATACTGATTAATTACGCCTTCCAGTGTTCTGCCACGCTCAAGAATATCCCTGGATATTCTTCGCAAAAGGCGAATGTCATCATCCGTGTCGACAAAAATCTTTACTTCCATTTTTTCGCGAAGATTTTTTTCACTGTAAATCAGGATTCCGTCAATCAGGATAATGGGACGAGGCTGTACTTTCTCAGTTTCATCCGAGCGGGTATGGTTTTCAAAATCATAAACGGGTAATTCAACCTGGTACCCTTCAAGCAGAGCATCAAGATGGCGGATTAACAGCTCGGTTTCAAGAGAAGAGGGGTGATCAAAATTTTGTTTCATGCGTTCTTCAAGCGTCAGATGGCTCAAATCCCTGTAATATGAATCGTGTTCAATAAGCAGGATCTGTTTTCTGCCTATCCGGTTTACAATTTTACTGACAACAGTTGTTTTACCTGAACCACTTCCGCCGCCTACTCCCAGAATCAGTGGTTTTATACTCATATTCTTAATTGGCTGTGGTGGCCGCTGCAGGTTCCCGGTCTAAGCTACGATCATATTGTACTTTGAAATCCCTGATGGATCTGAAGATTGCAGATGCAATGATAGATTGTCCGTAATCACTTGAGAGGTACCTGGCTTCATCCGGATTGCTGATAAAACCAATTTCGATGAGAACTCCCGGCATTGATGCTTCGTAAAGAACCTGAAATGCAGCCTGTTTCACACCCCGGGAAGGCCGGCTGGCACGTTCCCGGAATTGCTGTTCAATTTGACCGGCAATTATTTCACTTGTGCTCATGTTTCCTGCATTGGCAAGCTCGTAAATGAGCAGATCTTCTTCAGTAAGTTTTTCAACTTCCCGGTCTTCGTATTCCAAAACACTGTTCTCACGTTTCATTACTTCAAGAGCAGACTGGCTGCGTGCAAGCCCCAGGAAATAGACCTCAGCACCATTTACTCTGCGCTGAGAAAATGAATTTGCATGGATGGATACAAAAATATCACCACCAGCCTCGTTTGCAATCCTTCCGCGGTCAAGCAGGCTTATAAAAGTGTCATCCTCCCGGGTATATACCACTTTAACATCGGGCAGATGTTCATTGAGATAGGCACCAACTCTTTTGGTGATTTCGAGGGTTAAATCTTTTTCGTTAAGCCCTTTATGTCCGATTGTGCCGGGATCGTGGCCGCCATGTCCGGCGTCAAGCACAATCACATCAAACTGCATGTTATTGCCGAACTGAAGGTCACCTGTAGAAAAGAGATCGGCATTAACGGGCTCATCAACAAAAAAATCAAGAGTATCTGCACCATAAACGGACCAGGTTACCGGTTCTATCCCTTCTGTTAGTGATGCTATTTCACTGTAGCCGGTGTATGTAAGAGCTAAAAGAAGATCTTTTTTATTTTGATCGGGATAAACTTCAGTTAAAAAAAATGTTTCAGGACCAAGGGAAATGTCTATTCCGTAACCGGTGGATGTTTTGTAAAGATCAATTGACTTAAATATGTCTGTCTTCGGTGGAAATGATATTCCTGTTGTATCGATATCTTCTGCATATAAAACCATCTGAATCAGATCTTCAGCGGGCTGGATCACCTTAAAAGAGTCCACCATTGTATTTAGATGATACCTGACAACATATCCGTTACCATCACTGCGCTCTACAGCAGAAATTCTGTCAAGCTTTACCTGAGCGGGCAAAAGATCTGCCATGGTCATTAATATGAGCAGGGGGGTTAAGTAAGTAAGTAACAGCTTCATGCAGTCGGAGGTTAATCAGAGGTCAGTGTAAATGATTATCTTACCTAAGAGTAGTAAAAAGTAAGGAATCTTTAAAATAACTTCTCATATCTTTTTTTTGTAACATAAATGTGGAAAAAATAGCAAATTATGCCCCGGAAAGTGTATTCTTATAAAGATCTAAAAGATAGTGCAGATGAATTTTTTGAGAAAGAGATCAAAAACGCACTTTTGGATCTCCGAAAAGAGTTTTCTCAGCCACTCCTTGAATTGTTGATTGAAATAAAAAATGAGTTACAAAGAATCAAAAAGGATGATGAAGAGAGATATTATAAAACCATAAAAATACTGGAACAAAAACTCCCTGAATTCAAGGAATGGAATTCGGGCGCTAAAAAAGTTGACGTTTCGGGTTTCTGGCATCAAAAAGTAATTGAGAAATCGAAAAAAATCCCCGGAGAAGTTACGTCTGTTCAGGATAAAAAGAGGTTTTATTCAATTGAGACAGATGCTATTAACATACGGGTGCTAAAAACAATCAAAAGATTATTCTTTAACCTCTTTAAATTTGGTTATCAAATAAAAAAAAATGTCTTCCGGCTATTAGGCTCAGAAGTTTCAGATACATATCACTGGACCCAAAAGATACCTTTCCGGAATTTGGTTCAGTATAATCTTACAGGCGATTATTTGTGGCTTACCGAGTTTGCAGGTTCCGAGAATATCAGAATGTCACAAATACTGGATTTTCTAATCGAAAAAGATGAAGATCCGGACGCGGGTACTGATGCAGAGTCAACGGAAAAGAATCAGAAGAAGGAACAGAAAGCTGTGCCTACTTTCAGGCTGTCTGTTATACTGCAGCTTGATGAGCACATTGGTACTGCGATCGGGCATCTAAGAGAATACCAGGCAGATTCAAATTTTAAATCGGAAGAGATTTTGATTGATAAAATCGCGGATGATTTGAAGAAAACAGGAACGCTGGAGTTAGCCTCTTCAGAATTTGGGAAGAGAAAAGTTGAATCAAAAATTGTACAAAGCCTTGATGAAGCTGAAAAAGTTGAGAGGAAATGGCAGATGTACCGGGATTCGCAAATAACCGATTTAAAAATCCAGTTAGAGCTGGCCCGGTTTGGATCGAAATCAGCGAATACCCAGAGTCAGCTTTTAGATAAAACACACTCGTTTTTCAGGGATCTTTTTTATCTGCCTATTGAACAGGCAATCAGCACATCAAAAGAGATTATATCAAAACTTCAGAAAGAAAAAGAATCTAAAAAATCACAGAAGATTATTGAAGAGGCAAGAGATCAACTAAACAAAGAGTTGGTTGAGAATTCGCTAAGTGCCATGAGAGATTCAGATCGCAAGGAACAGGTTTTTACTGAAATCAGGCAGCGTTTAAGTGATTTACAACTCGAATTGAATTCCTTCTCGGAGGAAGTAATTGTAGCTGAAAAAAGGAAGCCTACCCTGCCCGTACCGGAATTAACTCTCGATGATTTTCAGTGGCAATCTATTGCATCCAGGTACCTGAAAGATGAGGCCATCAGTAAACTTGATCCTGACAAGCAGGATTTTTCTTCTTTTATGAAAGAGCAGCTTGATGAGCTGGAAGAGGCTGCCGGTATTATTGATGTTAATTTATTGGCATCCATTGATTCTGAAGAGTTGAAAGAAGATGAAAATTCACTCGAAATAGCAATTTCAGGACTTCAAAGAGCTGTTAGCAACCTTGAAAAGTCAATTAAAAGTGTACGTGAAAAACAAAATACATATGAAAAGCTGATTACATACTCACTGCCGGAGTCTCTGCAGAAACTCGCAGATGTGATGCTGAAACGTGAGTATGATAGATTTGAACGAGAAGATGCAGCAAGAAAAGTTAAGACAAGTGCCCTGAACTGGAAAGATTTAATAAGCAGATATTTCGCTATTGTATCAGAAAAAACTGCTGTTGTAAAAAGGTTTTTAACTCAAAAATTCAATCGGCTAAAGATACCTGTTACACGGTTTTTGGGATTTAGTCCAGAGACGCCTACGTCTGTATCTGAAAAACAAAACCTGACGGAATATCTGACCGGGATTGATTCAATTATACAGGAGTTACCTTTTATCTATCAGAGGCTTTTCAGCAGGGATTTTTTAATCGAAAAACGATTTTTTATTCCACCTGCCGGAGGCCTGCAGGTTATGCGCAGTTCGTTTGATCAGTGGAATAAGGGAATTCTTTCGAACGTTGCAGTGGTCGGTGAAAAAGGGAGTGGCAAAAGTACGTTAGTGAAATTTTTTATAGAAGATTTGGAAGAGGAAATACCGATCATTGATATTGAATTCACCCAAACTGTTTACCAATCAGACGTTCTTGTCGATAAAATTTCCAAGGCCCTTGGATTCAATGAAATAAACGGAATTTATGAGTTGATTGATAAAATTAATAATTTTAAAAAACGGAGAGTTATCATTATCGAGGGCCTTCAGAATTTATATTTAAGATCGGTTGATGGATTCGAAGCGATCAATGACTTTTGGATTCTGATGTCGCAGACCTCAGGAAAACTGTTTTGGGTGGTATCCTGCTCACGGTATGCCTGGGAATTTTTTACCAAAATTTCAGATGCTGATCAGTACTTTTTGCAAGTAGTAAAATCAGATAACCTGGAAGATGATCAGATTAAATCCGGGATTCTGGCACGCCATAAGGCAACCGGTTATGAACTTGAATTTACAGCCTCTGAATCACAGAAGAGAAACAGGGCGTATAAAAAATTAATCGGTGATGAAGAGAGTTTACAGGAGTATTTGCAAAATAACTATTTTGAAAAACTCGTAAAAATTTCTGAGGGGAATTTCAGTATTGCTATGATACTCTGGATTAAATCAATTAAAGAGCACGACGATAAAAAGTTTATCATTTCTCCAATTGAAGTAGCTGATATTGATTTAGTAGAAGTGCCTTCAAGAGAGGTTCTGTTTACACTTGCATCACTTGTACGGCACGATACTCTAAAAGCAGAGGAATTAGCCTTAAGCCTCCATCAACCGGATGAAGATGCAAAATTAATGCTTGCCCGTTTAAAGGCTAAGGGCTTGGTTATCGAGACTGAAAACGGGTTCATGATTAATCATCTGACATACCGGCAGGTAATCCGGTTTTTGAAAAATCGAAATATTTTACATTAATAAAATGAAAATTTCTATACCGGCCATCAGAAGAAAGAATGAATCAGGTGTGATATCAGAATTCCTGATGAATTCTCCATATATATTTTTCTACGCGATTTTAATACTATTTATGGTTCAGCCCGGAACTGCACTGGGCCAGCAAACCGCAGAGAGTGATACGGTTAATACGGATTCCGTTGCAGTTGATTCGGCCTTAGTTGATACAGCCGCGGTAGCAGAAACTGATACGGTTTCAGTTGTACTGGAATCTGATCAGGTACAGGTAAATGTTGAACAGAACCAGCCTGATACCGCTGAATCAGACAGCGGGCTGCCTGCAGAGACAAAAGATGAGATTAGCCAGATGAGACAACTTATCTCATTTAGTAAGATTTTGATGTCTCTGATCATTTTGATTGTGACCAGCTTTTTCAACAAGCTGCTAAACAAAATTCTTGATAATCTTTCTGAGAAAACAACAAATTACCGTCTTTTTATAAAGAGATTGGCGCCGATTAGCAGAATTTTTATATGGTCTTTGGCGATTTATGTGATTATTGCCGGAGTGATTGCTCCTCCTTTTGAAACGATTGTAACTATTGGTGCATCGATCGGTATCGCTGTTGGTTTTGCGTCCCAGGATATCCTGAAAAATGTATTTGGAGGCATTATGATTATACTCGACAGACCTTTTCAGGTGGGAGATAAAATTGAGGTGGGTGAGCACTACGGAGAAGTGCTCAGTATAGGATTACGAAGCAGCAGGATTGTAACGCCTGATGACAGTGTAGTGTCGATTCCAAATGGAGATTTGATGAATCGATCTGTATCAAATGCAAACTCAAGTGCGCTGGATTGCCAGGTTGTTACGGAGATATTTTTACCTGCGAAAATAGATATTGAAGCCGTTAAGAAGCTGGCGTACCGGGTTGTCTACTCGTCTCCCTATACTTATATGAATAAGCCGGTTGCTGTGATCGTGCTGAATGAAATCAATAATCGAGGCTTATTCGTAAAACTGCGCATAAAAGCGTATGTACTTGATATTCGATATGAGTTTTTATTTAAAAGTGATGTAACCGAAATGATACTCAAAGAGTGCAACAAAAGGGATTGGATTCCGAATCAATTCCTCAGTGAGATTAATGAAGGGGAAAAAGAAAAAGAGATCTGATTATTTTAAAAAAATAATCAAAAAAATAACTGATTTATTTGACTCTGAAAACTCAATCTGTTACAATTAAGAAGCTTACCAATCTTAATAACTAAAAAAATGGAGGGCTTTGCTCATGGATGAAGCAAGTTTCCTGGAAGCCGCTGAAAGTGGCGATTTCGACAGAGTTAATTCATTCCTCGAAGAAGGGATGAACCCAAATACAATGGATGAACACAATCGAACAGCACTAATCAAAGCATCCAAGTACGGACACACCGAAATAGTTGAACTCTTAATCAAGAATGGCGCAGATATTAACCACAGAGATAACAGGGGCACAAACGCACTTTATTGGGCGAGCAGCAAGGGACATGAAAAAATTGTTCAGCTGCTGATATCTCATCATGGTGATGTAATGGTTTATGATGATCGCGGATGGAGTGCAAAAGACAAAGCAGCCTATCACCGGTATAGCAGTATTGTAACAATGCTGGCTGAAGCAGGTGCTTAATCACTTATGAATCGTTAGTAAAAAAATGCCCGGTTAATATTATTTTATTAGCCGGGCTTTATTTTATAAAATAGTTTGGACTACCGCTTGTAACGGCCGCCGCCGCGTTTGCCACCGCCAGAACCTTTAGGTTTCGCCTTATTGACTTTGATTGAACGTCCGTCAACTTCTGCTCCATCGAGTTCTTCTATAGCAGCCTCCGCTTCTCCATCATTCTCCATCTCAACAAAACCAAATCCTTTTGATCTGCCTGTATCACGGTCTTTAATTACATTTGCAGAATCCACAGAACCAAATTCTTCAAAAAGTTCTTTCAAATCATCATCTGAAAATTTATAGTTCAGATTACCCACGTAAATATTCATCGTATCTTTTATCTTTTAATTTTTGTTGATATACAGGAAAGCATCAATTAAGCGCATTACAATGAATTTCAAGATGAAAAGCGAAGTAAAATCAATTATCAGTCTTATCTGTATATTCAAATGTACATCTAATTTCAGGATTTTAAAAAGATTGTTTACAGCGCGGTAAAAAATAATTTTAAGATCTAAAACCGCTTTAACCGCCTGAATAAATTAAAAATAATGCCGGTAACCCTTTCAGTTCCGGGGCAGGTTTTTTTCTCCATTTATAGATGGGCTTTGTTTCAACATTTTCACCGGGCAGAGTGAGCTCGCTTGCGATGCAAAGGTTTGTTTCAGGATGACAAACAGAGATGATATCCTGATACATCTCCGGGTTCCTGTGAGGAGTTTCCATAAAGATCTGAGTCCGGTTTTTTTGCCGTGATTCAAGCTCAAGCTCCGACAAAACAGTTCTCCTTTCTTTAGCGTTTATAGGCAAATATCCGCTGAAAGCGAAATTTTGTCCATTTAATCCGCTTGCCATTAAAGCGAGTAAAATAGATGAGGGGCCGGTAAGAGGAATAATACGGTGCCCGGCATCGTGTGCCATTTTAACAAGGACTGCGCCCGGATCGGCAACGCCGGGCGCACCTGCATCAGAAAGAAGTCCCACATCGTTCTCTTCAAGCAGTCTTACAAAACTGAATGCCTCCTGCTGAGGCGTCTTTTTGTTAAGCACTCGAAAAGTGATTTTATAATCGGGCAGCGGATGGCCGATCCATCTTAAAAAGCTGACGGCATTTTTCACATTTTCCACCACAAAGCAATCAATCCGGTGAATTACCTGAACTGTATACTCCGGTATTACACGGTTTTGGTTGGCTTTGCCAAGTGGTGTGGGTATGAGGTAAAGAGCATGAGCCATTGATCAGACGTGTTCAATTTGAATTTTTTCCTCTCCTTCCCGAATCATTTTATTGGCATACCGGGTTGCTAAGAAAGAAATAATGAGTACAACAAGCAGAGAAATACCCGATACAGCCATATTCACCCGTAAAACATCTTTTTGAAGTTCGTAGACAGAGACAATTACAATCGGTTTTTGAGAGTTCTCTTTATACCGAACCGGAATTGTTTCAGAATTCATTAACACCTGTGCCATTTGTACGGGCAGGGAGAGTTGTTGTTCAATAGTATCACTACTGCTGTCAGTGAAACGCAGAATTACGTAGCCATTGGTCTGTGCTGCAATCTGTTTGATGTCAAAATCCAGGACTTCGGCAATGTGACTTTCACCATTTTGATAGGTATCAATTAAACCGTTATAAATATATAGCTGATACCCGGCCTGCCAGATAAAGTAGGCGGGCAAGAGCCAAATGAGATATAAAAATTTGTATTTATTCATGCTTGTCATTCATTCTTTTCAGTGGTGATATCATCGATCAATTCAATCAAAGCCGGATCATAAATTAAACGCTGTTGAAAATCCTGATGCATGTGATTGCTTGACATATGGAACCAGAACGATATGGGGATGCGGTCGAAGAAAACAGCTTGCACAGTTGTATCTTCTGTATATGCAGAAGTACCGAAATCAATTCCGTTTAACAGCCCCATCCGGTTGTCGTACATGGCACCGTAGACAGATAGGTTTCTTCTTATTTCACTCTTCTCCATTGGCCATTTAAGAATACTTTTAATTTCCCGGCTTACCGGTTCTGAAATCAGCCGGTTTTCCCACAATTTTTCGAGCATCTGAACCATATCCAATGCGGTGGTTTTTGGAAACATCCCAAGGGCATCGCGTTCCTGCTTAAATGTAATATCAAGCCTGTTTCTGTTTAATTTGTCCAGGTATTCATTCCGGACGGAAGAGTCTGTGGCAAACGACTCTGAAAGGCCGGTTACCAGATCATTCTGATTTTCTTTTGAAAGCTCTTGCCAGTTCTCTTCAATTTGAGCAAACGTAATTCCGCGAATATTTGGTGCAGCTGCAAGATACAGGCCCGAAACAGGAAGAGGATAATCTGTATTTTCGAGGTCAAGGCTGCTCATAAAAGCAGGCCAGTAATCTGCGCCTAAATGAAACCACAAGTAATCGGCCAGCGCAAAAGAGTTGTGTTCTGCCAGCAATCTCAAAGCATTTCCGTAAGAGATACTGCCTTCTGTCAGCCATCCCTTATCGACAGCATCTGCTTTGGCTTCGTAGTGTACCGATTCGTCTACCTGCGGAAGTATGTACCTGTTGGTTAAATCCCATTCAAATTGAGATTGAGAATCAATGGTGCCGTTTTCAAATTCAGATACATATCCTGCAATGATAAAGTAGAAGCCAAGGCTTCCCATCGGCCGCTGAATAGTTTCACCATAGTAGAAAGCAGAATCGGGATGAGAAATTACCTTACTCGCCAGGGATACTTTTTCGGGATTTTTCCTGATATATTCAGTAAGACCCTGAAGTGAATATGTTTTTTCAATCCATTCACTGCCTTCACTCATTGCTTTTCTGTTTTTTAAAAATGTATTGAATGCATCTTTGTTTAGTACATAGATAAATCCAAATAGAAGGACAGCAACCGATACAAAAACAGCTGTAAACAGAAAAAGTCTTTTCATTTGATGTCAAAATTATATTTATTAATCACCGGGCAGATATCAAGATAATGGGATATAAAGGGTATTGCGGATGAATAAAGAGATGAATCTTTTTTTCTCATCTTCCAATAAATTCATTTACTTGCAGCAGACGGTAATAAAACTGTTTTTGATCGAAAAAATATACGAAAGAGTGGTATTGCTGGTTCGTTCTCTGAAATCTGTCATCAAAGTAGAGATCCTCGACGCGATTATTTTCAAGTAAAACGTATTTATATAAGTATTTTCCTTCTTTCACAGTGGCGTTTGTCAGCCATCTTTTCCTGTCTTCATTAAAGATAAGCTTTTGAGAAGTTTGAAGCGACCAATTGTTAAAATCACCGACAAGATAAATTTCTGATTCCGGATCTAAATAATATCCCGGATTGAATTTGAAATGCACATCTGCATAGCGTGCATCCGGTTCTGTGCGTGGTTGTCCGAATCGGTTTCCGGGCATGAACCTGCTTGATGTAAATCCTTCAGTATCTTCATTCAACTCTATCAACGGCGGAATTTTGGTGGGATCCACATCAAGTATCCGGGGTGGATCCTGAGAAATTTCATTGAATTCAAGTGAAATAAATTCATAATCACCAATAAATGCAGAGTCTCGTTCCAGTTCAAAATAGGCTTCATCTGGATTTGAAAAATCCAGTTCACCGGCTTTCTTTCCGCGTCCCCAGAATTGATTCTGGAAAAAATAAAACTGGAGATCAAATTGTGGCTCATTAACAAATTCCGGTAAAAGGAATCTGCCGGCAGGCAATTGCGTTTTTCTCAAATTCTGACGCGGAGCAATGATTGATTCTACACTGGATCGGATATCCCCCTCATTTTCGTGGATGTAGAAAGGCAGTGTGAATATGAGATTTCCGGTATCGGAATCTTCAACCCGCAGAAGAAAATTACCGCTCGTCTTGAACTGAATCTGTTCATTTGGGAATTCAAAACTGTATTGCCGGTAAACAGGCCTGCGGGAGTCACTGATTTTACCGCCTCCAAAAGTAATGTTGTAAAAACCTTCCTGAAAAAAATCCAGAGCCAGGCTGGATCGTTTCCAGTTCGGATCATGGTGGGTAAATGAAATTCTGAACTGACGGTTATCGAGCTGCAAATAGTCGAAACGCAGCTGTAACTTATCATTGGAGTTGAGTGATATGATCGGCGCGCTTCGTTCATTACCCTTTTTATAGAGCTGGATGGATTGTACTGAGTTATCAAGAATCAGCTCGCCGGGTATCGCAAACTGGTTTGCTGGTGCTGATGGCCTCTTTTTAGTTCTCTCATTTTCAGAATCGCTCTTTAGAGATCCGCAAGCCGATAAAAGAGCGAACCCCAGAATTGATAAAATCAGTTTGAATCTATATGTAGTAATCACCTTCAAATACAAATGTAGCCGGGCCTTCAAGCTGTATGTTAGAATAATCCTCTGTTTTGTCATCAAACGAAAAAAAGACCTTTAGCGTGCCGCCTTTTGTTTTTACTGTATAAGAAAAAACACCGGCTTTCCCTTTTTGAAGATTATGCCAGCCAATGGCAGAGGCAATTGCACCGGTTCCGCATGCAAGTGTAAGATCTTCAACTCCCCGCTCATATGTTTGCAGCTGAAGTTCATCCTTCGATTTACCGTGGATAAAATTAACATTGGTTCCCTCCGGCTGAAACATGTCATGGTACCGGTATCTTCTGCCATCGCGTACAAGCAGTTCCTCATTTCCCAGGGGTTCAGATGTTGAAAGGGGACAGACGATGTGTTCGGTATTAGTGTAAATATTTAATGCTTCATCTCCCTCGAGTGTGAACCTGCGAACTTTCGTACGAAGCAGAAAATCTATTGTAACCTGATTTCCTTTACATTCAGCTTTATAAATAGAGTTGTGAACCCGGAAGTGAAAGATGTTACCGTATCCAAGCCATTTTGCAAATGCAGCAAAACAACGCGCTCCGTTGCCGCACATTCCCGCATCGCTTCCGTCAGGATTTTTGTAGATCATCAGCAGATCGCTGTTTTCGGTGCTGTCTTGCTGAAGAGTTATCAAACCATCACTGCCTACACCGAATTTTCGATTGCATATTGTGGGGGCAAGTTCCGACACAGACTTTTCCGTCAGATAACCATTTCTGTTATCAAACAGAATAAAATCATTTCCGGCTCCCTGCATTTTCATAAAATGTAAAGACATGGCACTATTATGTTCAACTCTGATCGCTAAACTATTTCTATTTAGTTAACGCGGGTAAATGTTTGTGAATTTCGTTTGATTTAATAACCGGGTCCAGGCCTCTCATGAGATAAAAAAACCTCATGGAGAGTACTGTAAAGATAAATTTAAATTGCACATTTTGATAGAGCAGATCTTTTAATTCCTGCAGATGCTCAATCATATCGTCTATACGGGCATCGGGAAGGGAGTCTGAAAACTTCCGGATTATTTCTATCTGATCAATATTGGTAACCAGGTTTTTGTTTTTTGTTGTCCTGAACAAAAGTATATCCCGCAGTAACAGTTCAAGTGTGTTGCATAGTGCTATCTGGCTCTCCGAATTAAGCTTGCTCTGCCAGTCCTGAACCAGCTTTAAAATGGATGATACATCTTGTGTATAAGACCATCGAAGAAACTGAATGATTTCACTCCTGTTTTTCCGTATTGTTTTGATATCATAAAAACGCATCAGAGAATAATTTCCACCGGAAATTCTGGCCAGGTAGTGTGCATCTTCTTCAGCAAGCCCGTCGTAGCGAATCAACCCTTCGGCAACATCTTCTTCCGGCAGCGGCGTGAGCCGAATTTGCTGGCAGCGTGAAATAATTGTTGGCAAGAGCTGATCACTGTTTTCGGTAGTTAATATGAACAGGAGGTTATCGGGCGGTTCTTCCAGCATTTTTAAAAAAGCGTTTGCGGATTCTTTTCGCATGGTATCAATGCCGGTAATGACCAGGATTGCACGCCGGCCTTCATTCGGTTTTAAAAAAGCTTTGGTCCGTATTTCGTCGTGAAAGTAGTCAATACTATAGAAAGCTCTTCTGTTTTTGGAAGAGTCTGCATCTGTTAAAGCAGGACGAAGGCTGAAATCAACAATCTCATACGGATCTTCGGCTAATAACTTTAGGCGCACACGCAGTTCATCAGTTCCGACAGAACTTGGTAACGGTAAAAAAACATGTATATCGGGATGGTTAAACCAGGATGATTTTTTTGAGAAGGCACTTCCCTGCAGGTTGGTCAGGTGGTCAACCCCGTTAACAGCTTCTGCCATAGCAAGTGCAAAAGCAGTTGTTCCGGCGCCGCTTTTCCCTGAAAAAAGATAGGCATGCCCCAGCCGGTTGGTTTTGAGCAGGCGCTCAACCTGCTCACGTGCATGAGTTTGCCCCACAAGTCTGCGATCGCCAAATGTTACTGAATCATTTATAAAAGACATGATCAATCGTTCCAGATATATTCAAATAGTAGTATTCCTGCTGTAACGGTTACTCCGCAATACCCGATCAAAGCCATGATATCATTTGTAAGTGCAGATTCGGCCCCATCAACAAGTGCGATCCGGGTAACTCTCGTCAAGATAAGCAATAACGGGACCAAAAGGGGAATTGACAATACAGAAAATACAGCACCTTTACGGTCAGCCTGAGAGATCATTGCCGAAGTCATCGTTGTTACTGACGACAGACCAAGGGCACCAAAAAAAAGAGCCATTAAAAAGTATGACAAATCCGTAATGGTTAAATCCATTAAAATCAGATAGAAAAGAAAGGTGGCGGTATTTAAAACCAAAAGAAAAATGAAATTGAACAGAAGTTTTCCGGTAAACACATCTGTAGCTCTTGCATGAAGCCGTAATAAGTCCCATGTTTGCTGTTCAGTTTCCTGAACAAAAGATCTTGCCATTCCCGTCATAGCCGCGAACAGGATAATGATCCAAATCAACCCGCTTTTAGGCGTCGGATTCAGTTGCTGTGCCCGAAGGGTAAAGAGAATAAGTAAAAGTGCAGAAGCTGTGAATGCAAGTATGGTATTAAGAGCGTATTTTGTACGTAACTCCAGTGCCAAATCTTTTTTAAATACAGCTGAAAATGCTCGTTTCATTACTTGGTTGATTTTCAGATTCCGGCACTAAGATAATGATATTTAAAAGAAAGAATATTTGGAATCTCTTTTGTTTTGAATGATACAGTTCAAGGTTCCTATATTAGTAGAAATAATCTGACAAAAATTTTTATAAAATCATGAATATACATACGCTTCTTGACGAATCAACCATTCTGGCTAATCTTGAGGTCGAAAATAAAAAAGAACTCTTAAACCAATTGATTGACCTTATTAAACCGGAAGTTAATGGCGAGCAATTGAAAGAGATCCGAAAAGCAGTATTTGAACGCGAAGATATTATGTCGACAGGTGTTGGGAAAGGGCTGGCTATTCCGCATGGTAAAGCGAAAAATATTGAGAAAACATACGCAAGCTTTGCGCTGCTCAAGGAAACCGTTGCCTATGAATCGGTTGATGAGGAACCGGTACAAATCGTTTTTTTGCTTGTGGGACCGGATTCCAAAAATAATATTCACATTAAACTGTTAAGCAGAATATCCCGCCTGATGAACAGCAAGGAATTCCGGAATAAATTGATGAAATGTGAAAGCTCTGCTGAAATCCTCAGGGTTTTCAAGGATGAAGAAGAAAAATATTTTAGCACATAATGCTGAATTCGATTCCAATGAATAAAACAGGCTTGATTTATCTTTTTTTATTTTTATTTACCGGCTTCAATATAAGTGAAGCTTCCGCTCAGGTATCGGAACCTGTTAAAAAAATTATTGAAAACGGAAGGGCCAGTGATGCCTTCTGGGCTCTCCAGGTTCGCGACAGCACCGGAAAAATCCTGGAAAGTTATAATAATGATAAACTAATACGGCCTGCTTCAAATCTGAAACTACTCGTTTCGGCAGCTTATCTGCACGAACTGGGATCGGACTACAGGTTTAAAACAAGATTGTATGGAATTGGTGAACAGAATGGAGATGTATGGGACGGTGATTTAATGATACAGGGAATGGGAGATCCGACCATAAACGGCGATTTCAATGAGGGAGATCCTTTATCTCTTTTCGAAAAATGGTACCAGATCCTGAAAGCAAAAGGAATTAAGCGCATCAACGGGAATATTTTCGGCAACGAAAGCTTTTTTGATGATATTCCCTATCCACGAGGCTGGGAATGGGATGATCTCTCTTTTTATTACGGCGTTGAAACGAGCGCGCTCTCTTTCAACTCAAATGTCGTGGAACTGGAAGTGCTGGCAGATAGCGAAGTAGGGTCAATTCCGCAAATTCAGTGGTTTCCTTTTAATACAAATTATGTTGATTTTATCAATGAACAGGTTATTACACCTGCCAATATAAAATATGACGAATCCTATCGCAGAATACCGGGAACCAATACCATACTTTTAAGAAGCAAATTACCGGTTGGATATTATGAAACTGAACCACTTAGCATTACCAATCCGGCGCTCTACTTTATCGACACATTTGCGCAATATCTTCAGATGGGTGACATTGAATTTAACGGCCAGTTAATTGTGGACCGGCAGGAACATAACTGGGATTCACCGGAATTTTTACTATTTGATGAACACTCCTCTGAGCCACTTTCGGAAATTGTGGTATGGATGAATAAAGAAAGTGATAATTTTTTTGCTGAAACGCTCTTAAAAGCAACTGCCGCTGAGAAATACAATACGGAAGGTTCCACAGAGCTTGGCATTGAAATCATAAAAGAGTTCATGAATACGGCAGGTTTGGATTCATCCGCTGCGGTGTTACGTGATGCATCGGGGATGGCTTCTGCAACCCTGGTTAAACTTTCAGATCTCAGCAGATTGCTGGTCTGGATGCAGAACCATCCTGAATGGAATTCTTACTTCGAAAGCATGTCGGTTGGCGGACAGAACGGTACGCTGAAATTCAGGTTTGGCGGCAGTCCTGTTGCCGGTAATTTTTATGGTAAATCAGGATTTGTGACCGGTGTGCGTACGTTGAGCGGGTACCTGGATACCCAAAAAAATAACAGGGTGATAGTGACCCTGGCCACCAATAACTACTCGGTCAAAACATCGGTTGTTGATGTTCTCCACCAGAGAATTCTTGAATATTTATATTCCGTTTATTAATGGGTATGCCCACAATTTTAATTACAGACGATGAAAAAAGCATCAGGAATGCGCTCAGGGAGATACTTGAATTTGAGTCTTATGAGGTTCTTGAAGCTGACAGCGGTTCAAAAGCATTAGAGACAATTCGCGACCAGCCTATTGATCTTGTTATCCTGGATATCAAAATGAAGGGGATGGACGGAATTGAGGTGCTCGAAAAGATTAAGGAGATTAATCCTGATATTCCTGTTTTAATGATATCCGGGCATGGAAATATTCAGATTGCCGTTGAGGCAACCAAGCTTGGTGCATTTGATTTTATTGAAAAACCACCCGATTTAAACAGGCTGCTGATATCAATCCGGAATGCGCTCGATAGCAAAGAACTGAGCCGTCAGAATCGTGAAATGCGTTCAAAACTGCATGGATCTGTCGAAATGATCGGCGTGAGTAAGGAGATCGAAAAAATAAAAGAGACAATTGAAAAGGTTGCACCAAGTAACAGCAGGATATTAATAACGGGAGAGAATGGCACGGGAAAAGAACTTGTGGCAAGATCGATCCACCTGAAAAGCCACCGGTCAGCAGACTCTTTTGTGGATGTAAACTGTGCGGCCATTCCCTCAGAGTTGCTGGAGAGTGAGCTGTTTGGACATGAAAAGGGAGCCTTTACCGGTGCTGCTGAACAGAGGACGGGTAAGTTTGAGCTTGCGGATGGCGGAACCCTTTTTCTGGATGAGATTGGTGATATGAGCCATGATGCACAGGCAAAAGTATTGAGAGCACTCCAGGAAAATAAAATTGTAAGAGTTGGCGGATCGAAAGCAATATCTGTGGATGTGCGGGTGCTTGCAGCAACAAATAAAAATTTAAAAAATGAAATAAGTGAAGGCAGGTTCAGGGAAGATCTGTTTCATCGGATTAATGTAATTCCGATTCATGTGCCGCCTCTCCGGGAGCGGCGGGATGATATCCCTGAAATAGCCAAATGGTATCTGAAAAAACTGGGCAGGGATGATATTCTTTTTTCGGGGAAGACATTTTCACAGGAGGCGCTTCAGGAACTGAAACAATTTGTCTGGCCGGGGAATGTAAGGGAACTTCAAAATGTAATCGAGCGGCTTGCCCTGCTATCCGAAGGAGATGAAATCAGAGTCGAAGATATCCATAAGCTTGTTTCAGATGGGAAAAGCGGAGCAGAGGAACTGAAGGATATGATTGGCAGCACTGACACTTTCCAGGAATTCAAAGAAGAAGCTGAAAAATATTACCTTTTGCAAAAACTAAAAGAAAATAACTGGAACATTTCTCAGACAGCGGAAGCTATTGATATTCAGCGAAGCCATATATACAATAAAATGAAAAAATATAATATCGAACGGTAAATTATGTCTGCACAAATTATTGACGGTAAAAAAGTAGCCGAACTAACCAGAAACCAGATCCGCGATGATGTCACAAAGTGGATGGAAGCAGGAAACCGGGCACCCTATATCCAGGTGATACAAATAGGGAATGATCCGGCTTCAACGGTTTACATAGGTGCCAAAACGCGTGCCTGCAATGATGTCGGCATAGAAACCGGAACTGCGCATCTTTCGGATACCGTTTCAGCAAAAGAGCTGAAAAGTGTCATTCGCGGATTTAACCGCGATGATTCTGTGGATGGCATTCTTGTGCAGCTCCCGCTGCCTCCCCATCTTTCTTCTCATGATGTTATTGAATGTATCGACTTCAAAAAAGATGTGGATGGTTTTCATCCCATGAATGTGGGGCGGCTGGCTGTTGATCAGCCAACATTTAAATCCTGCACACCGGCTGGTATTTTTGAACTTTTCAAGTACTACAGCATCCAGGTGAAAAGCAAACACGCGGTAGTCGTGGGTGCAAGCAATATCGTGGGTTCGCCGATGGCTATCATGCTTTCGCGCGAGAACAGTTCAGGTAAAGCAACTACAACAATCTGTCACAAATACACCAAAGATCTCACCCAGCATACAATTTCAGCTGATATTCTTGTGGTTGCTGCCGGTCAGCCGGAAATGATTAAAGGCGAAATGGTAAAAGAGGGTGTGGTTGTGATTGATGTTGGTATCAACCGGATTGCAGATGAAACCACCAAAAAAGGATATAAACTTGTCGGTGACTGTGATTTTGAAAGCGTCAAAGAGAAGGCAAGCTGGATCACACCAGTTCCGGGTGGTGTGGGACCGATGACTGTCGCTATGCTGATGAAGAATACACTGCTGGCAGCAAAGAAATCGATCTATCCGGAGGATTAAAACAGAGAGCCGAAAGAGAAATCCGGTTCTGTAAAATAAACCGCTGCTGTAAGAATGCAGCTTAAAGGGACGAGTTTGCGTTTTTATATTTTGGGAATATCGGTCGCCTCGCTGTTTAGCTGCCGGATCGTTCGTTTTAGCTCAAGTTCCGCAAAATGGCGATGTAGTGGCTACAAAATGAGTTTCATTTAAAAGGGATAGAAATAGTTCATGTCATAACTGTTCATATACAAAAATTGTTTAGCTGGTTATTCTTCCTTCACTGTTTTTAAAACAGCAGATCTTCTATAGAATGAATGGCGTTCATTATTCCAGGGGAAAAACCAGCCCCGTAGGGCGGAATATCCGTAGCCCCTCGGGATCACGCAGTGATTCCGGGGGGTGGAAAGTGACCGATACCTAAAGAAGCGCCGTAGGCGTGGCATGATTCGAATCCTGATGGTATGCTCGTTTTGAAGGGGCACGAATATACCGCACCTACGGCGCTCCCATTTTTCATACCTGCTCTTAACCCATGGCCACCGCTGTGCAGTGACCATGGGCTACGGATATGGCACACCTCCGGTGCTCTCATGATCCGAGGAATTTGGTATAATC
>CAZFAJ010000011.1:0-7392 GCA_964517005.1 uncultured Balneolaceae bacterium
AAAAATATCTCCCGCCTGATGCTCCAATTAAAAGTTCACTCCCTGGGAATTGGCTATTCCGGAATTTCAGTTGAAACATTTAACCGGCTTATGTATTTCCTTGACCATGACCTGATTCCTGTAATCCCGCAGAAGGGAAGTGTTGGTGCTTCAGGCGACTTGGCTCCGCTTGCCCACATGTCACTGCCCCTGATCGGGCTCGGGAGCTTCTGGAGTAAAGATGGCAAAGAATCACTCCCGGCCGGGAAAGTTTTGGAAGATCACAATTTGAATCCCGTTCACCTGCAGGCGAAAGATGGATTGTCACTGATTAACGGAACGCAGCTAATGGGCGCCTACGGGGTTTATGTTCTTCACAAAACGGTAAGTTTATTAAAAATTGCTGATCTGATCTCAGCAATGAGTCTTGAGGCACTCCAGGGGAGTATAAAACCATTTGACAAAAATATTCATGATATCAGGCCTCATCAGGGACAAATCAGGACAGCCCGGAATATCCGGAAATTGCTTGTAAAAAGTGAAATACTGGAATCTCATCGCGATTGCGGGAAGGTCCAGGACCCTTACTGTCTCCGTTGTATACCGCAGGTACACGGTGCCAGCCGAAGCGCAATTGAACATTGTATAGATGTTTTTGAGACCGAAATTAACTCGGTAACAGACAATCCGCTCGTATTTGAAAACGGCGAGATTATCAGCGGAGGTAATTTTCATGGCCAGCCAGTTGCACTTGCTATTGACTATGCAAAAATTGCACTTGCAGAACTTGCAAGTATTTCAGAACGAAGAACATATCTGCTTCTCGAAGGCCACGACGGCCTGCCCAAGTTGCTGATGGAGGAGACCGGGATCAATTCCGGATTCATGATTCCCCAATACACAGCCGCTGCACTTGTATCGGAAAACAAGGTTCTGTGTCATCCTGCATCAGTTGATTCCATACCAACGAGCATGGGGCAGGAAGATCATGTAAGCATGGGTAGTATTGGCGCACTGCACCTGCTTCAGGTTTATCAGAATGTTGAGCAGGTACTCGCAATCGAGTTGCTTACAGCTGCTCAGGCTCTCGATTTTCGCAAACCCCTGAGGCCCGGCAAAGGAGTTGAGCTTGCACATACATTCGTGCGAAAAGAAATTCCACATGCTACCACCGACCACTATTTTAAAGATGAAATTGAAAAAGTGGTTGGACTGATTCAAAAAAATGAACTGCTTGATTTGATTGAAAGTGAAATATTTCAGGATCAATAATTTCCGGTAAATTCCGGATATACATCAGAATTAATCACTACGTTTGAATTCAGCCCGGTACCTTGGCTGATCACTTCGTTTCATAAAATAAATTAGATTACTTTTCACTTAACTTTGCTATATAACAGAACCTTCTTCAAAAGATGCACAAAAAAATTGATTCTTATAAATTAGGGAATATTGATGTTGTTATAACCGAATCCGGCACTTCAGGTCGTTTGCTTGTAGATTGTAATGACGGAACGTATCATTCTTCGTTTACAATCCGCCGGTTTGAGTATGAAAATTATAAGAGGCATATGAATCAAAAAATTACAAATGCATACAAAAAGCAGTACGAGGAGTAGGCTGTTCGAAAAGAGTTTCTACAAAATCAGCATCGCATCGCCAAATGAGTAAAAACGATATTTCTGTTTTATTGCATGCCGGTACACCCGGTGCATCTCTTCAAATCCCATGAACGCAGCTACAAGCATCAAAAGTGTGCTTTTTGGCAGATGGAAGTTGGTAATTAAGGAACCGGCTGCCTTGAATAAGAATCCCGGTTTTATAAAAATATCCGTTTCACCGCTGCACGGTTTAAAACGGCCATGATCCTGTATTACTGATTCAAGTACACGCACGCTTGTTGTTCCAACGGCCGTAAGATGTTCTGCCCGGCTGAGTTCTTCAGCGGTATCAGAATCAATTTGGTACCATTCACTGTGCATCACATGATCTTCAATATGTTCCGCTTTAACAGGTGCAAATGTTCCAAGCCCTACATGTAGTGTAACTTCCTCCCATCCAAAACCACGTGATTTTAAGTTTTTTATCAATTCAGGTGTAAAGTGGAGTCCTGCAGTGGGTGCTGCTTTACTCCCGGGAGCATCTGCAAAAATGGTTTGATACTCTTCCGACAGCGATTCGTCCTGACGTATATATGGGGGAAATGGTGTATAACGATAGGGTTCGAGCAGCTCATCGCCGGGGCTGTGACTCAGAGTAAGTGTACGGATGCCGTCATCTGAAATCTTTTCTACAGTGGCCCGGATATTATTTCCAAGCTCTACGACTTTTCCCTCTTTAAACTTTTTGCCAGGCCTGACAAGCGCCTCAACTTTTCGATCATTTACACTATTCACAACAAATATTTCGATCCTGCCATCGTCAAAAAGAAGCCTGCATTTTTCAACTTTACTGTTGTTTACAACAAGTGTGGTGGCGGAAGCCAGATAGCTATCCAGGCTGTAAAAGTAGTCATCCGATATTGTTTTGCGGTCCCGGTTGTATACAAGAAGTCTTGCGTGATCACGCGGCGCAGCCGGTTTCTGGGCAATTAACTCTTCCGGGAGATGATAGTCAAAGTCTTTTAGTGAATAACTCAATATCAGGTATCCTTTTCAATCTTACTTTCAGCACTGATCTCTTCAATCCGCAATACCGCATCTTCAAGAGTTTGGGTGCACTGCTTTGAAAGCTTCAGCCCTTCTTCATACAGCTTAATAGATTCTTCGAGTGTTATATCTGAACTTTCAAGTTTCTCCACAATCGTTTCCAGCTTTTTTAGCGCCTGCTCAAATTGGGGTGTTTTGGTTTTTTTCATAAAATGTAATCTCAATATCTCATCGTGTTAAAAATAGTACCAAAATTAATCAATATTTCCACGAAATTCTTTTCAATTGCCTGCCATCAGACTCGATTACTGATGCCCCGTTCAGGCTGGTAAAATCGGCGTCAATATTTCGTAAATACAATCTTTCAATTGCTTCTTTGTGCGGGTGATTAAATACATTCCGGAGTGCAAGCGATACAGTTGCCAGTTCAGGATCTGCATATTTTAAAAAAAGGTCTGTTGTGCTGGTCCGGCTGCCATGATGAGCTGCTTTCAAAAAGTCTGTTTTGAGCCAGTCACCGTACTGCTTAACAACCAATTTTTCCTGTTCAGACTCTGCATCACCGGTGAATAAGAAAGAAGTATCTCCATAAACCAGCTTCAGGACAAGAGAATGATTGTTTGGATTTGAAAAATTGAATCTATTATCCGGACTCAGTACATACAGACGAATAGCCGGATCTATGTTTACAATCTCACCCATTTTTAATTCCCTGATCCCAATACCTTTCTTTAAAGCCATTGCTGTCACATTTTTAAACAGGTTTGATGAATACTGATAACCGCTTCTGTAAATAGAGTCTATTTTTACGGTTTGTATCAATGCCGGGGTCCCGCCTATATGATCGGAGTGAGGATGCGAGTGAAATATGGCATCAATTTTTTTGATTCCTGACCACTTCAGGTAGGGTACAAGAATTTTATTACCACTATTACTAAATGGAGACCAGCGGCCTGTATCAATAAAAATGTGTTTTTCGTTTGGCGTTTCAATATGAATGGCATCTCCCTGATTTACATCCAGCACTGTAACACGTAAAGGCGAGCCGGACACATTATCTGAGAGACGTATCATAAACCAGAGATTTAAAGAGATCAGAAACAGTATCAGCGCTTTCCATTTAACCTGCGGAATCCGGATCAGCGCAACAAAAATTATACCCGAGAACCAGATAAGAAACACAGAGGGAGTTATATATTCCGATGATATTGAAATATAGCTCACATCTGCCTCAGCCAGGTAGCCGGCTACCCGGCGGGTCCAGAGAAAAATCCATTCAACCGGTTTTGTCAGAGGCTCTGCTGTAATACCCGTCAGTGCGGAGAACAGAAGCAAACCTGTACCTGCAGGAACGGCTGCAGTGAGGAGCGGGATTACCATTGCATTCGCTATTGGCCCGATTACTGAAAATTCCCCGAAATAGTAGACCAGTAGCGGAAATAATCCTGCTTGTACTACTGCTGAAATGAGAATGATGCCAATAAATTTACCGCTCGTCCGATAGCGATATGTTTCGGGAATGAGACCGGTAGCCGCCGGCATGATCATCAGGATAATAAACACAGCAGAAAAAGATAATTGAAATCCAACATCAAAAACCTGGGCAGGATCGATTATCATCAGTATGAGTGCAGCGACCCCCATCAGGTTATAGCTGTTGCTCATTTTATGAAAGAGGCGGGAATAGGTCAGCAGCCAGGCCATCAGTGTAGCCCTGCTGACGGATGCGCTGAAACCGGTAATACCTGCATAAAGAAGTAAAACAGATGTAAAGATGATCAATCCAGTCCATTTACCGGAACGGCTCTTCCAGAAAAAGGGTATAAAAATCCAGAACGGTGCTGCAATAAAGCCCACGTGCAATCCTGAAACAGCCATGATATGTGAAAGACCGGATCTCGAAAATGCTACCTTTTCTTCATTTGACAGATCTCCCTTTTCACCCGTTAAAAGAGCCTTTGCAACCGGCTGAATATCGTCTTGATATTGCCTGTCAATCGTTTCATAAACAGAGCTTCTGATTTTCCGCCAAATATTTTTTTCAGGGACAGCCCTGAAACCGACTATTTTTTCGACAGACCCCTGTAAGAAAATATCCTCTCTTTCCAGCCATTTACTATAATCAAAATCATGAGGATTTCTCCGCTCCGATTTTGGAAATATCCTGATTATTGTCTCAATAATACTACCGGACTGCAATTTTTCTGAATCTTTGTTCTTATCGGAATAGAGCTGAATTCTGTAATTTTTTCTCCAGGTTGTCCCGGCTCCAATTTCGGTTTCGCCTACGTGCAAAATCAGGGATACTTTTCCTGATCCGGTTAATCCGGTTTTTAAAATTTTTCCTTTCACTGTCAGATGATCACCCTCAAAAACAAGAAGCCTGGAAATATCTGTTTTTTCTTTTCCAAGAAGATAGTCTGATATGCTTAATCGCACTGCACCAGATGATACGATCAAAAACAGGTAAAGAAATGTGACAATTGTATACCTGATGCCCGAATAGGAAGATTTGAGCATAGTTTCCGCACCAATCCAGGAAATTAACATCAGGATAAAGATTACCAAAGTCAGGGTGAAGCTTATATCCGTGAATCTGCACATAACAATTCCTGCCATAAATAAAATGGCTGTGCGAAGCGCAGGTATTTTTGCGAATGGAAATTGGTATAAATGTTTCCCATTTGTCATACTCCTATGAACAAAAAAAAGGGAAATCCTTACACTCTGTTTTTTAGCCGGCTCAGTGTTTTTATTGAATGCACAGATAAGCTAAAAAATAGGGAATGAGCGATCAGGCCCATTCCCTGAGGGATTTATGGAGTCACGTTAGGGAAAAAATGTGTATGTCCATTTATTTCACTTGCAAATATAAAACAGTTTTCAGATAGTTAAGAATCTAAACCTAATTGTTTACAGATTCGTGACAATTCTGTTTTATCTTTTTCAGAAATGGAATCAAATATTTCCATAATGCGCTCCAAATGCTCAGGGAAGAACCTTTTTATAAGCTTTTTTCCTTTGTCGGTCAGGTATATCTGTATCGATCTTCTGTCTTTCGGATCTCTCTTACGAACCACGAGATCAGACTTTTCAAGATTATCGATAACCATTGTAATGTTGCCGCCACTTTTTAATAATTTTTCAGCAAGTGATCGCTGATTTAGTGAACCCAGATGGTAAAGTGCTTCAAGCACTCCGAACTGGCTGGCAGTTAAGTCCGCCTCGGCAAGGTGGCGGTTCAGTTTATTGTTAATTGTTTCAGATGCCCGCATTAATTTGATAAAGGCATCGAGAGTTTTTACTTCTTTGTCCGTTCCTTTGTAATGTGTTCCCATAGCTGTTGTATTATGTATTAAGCCTGATTTTTATAAGTCAGGTGGTGTTAGTGGTCTTGTTTTTTACTCCAAAAGATCCCGTTTTATTATATATGCGTAAATTTTCATGTAAATGTTTCATCAGTACATGCATAAACGCACAAATAATATATGTCAAAATATGTAAATTCCTAAATAATACGCATTTAACATTTTAAAGATAAATTCATTTTACAAAATTTATAAAGGTTAGTCTGTTTTTAAAACGGCAAATTTTCTTTTCCCGACTTTCAAAGTTTTCTCCTCATTTATCGAAAATGATACTTCATAATTAATATCGGTTATTTTTTGATCGTCAATTGAAATACCGCCTTGTTTTATGAGGCGTTTCGTTTCCGCATTACTTGAGGTAAAACCGGTGTCATTAACGATATCCAGTAACCTGAAGCTTTCTTCTGGTTTGTACACAAATTCCGGTGCATCATCCGGAATTTCTTTATTTACAACTGTTTGCTCAAAATAACTTCTGGCCTCTTCCGCTTTAGAAATTCCATGATACATCTCCGTTATTTTCCAGGCGAGATCATGTTTGGTATTTCGCGGATCGGATAATGCTTTTTCTTTATAGGCCGGCAGTTTTTCAGAGGGTATATCCGTCAGCAGTTCAAAGTAAGTAAATATCAGATCGTCGGGAATGGAAAGCACTTTTCCATACATTTCGTTCGGATCTTCATCAATTCCGATGTAATTGTCATAGGATTTCGACATTTTCAGCGTGCCATCCGTACCAACCAGCAGCGGCATCATCAGACAAACCTGTGGTTCCTGACCGTCCTCTTTCTGAAGATGCCTGCCAACAAGCAGGTTGAATTTTTGATCTGTCCCCCCAAGCTCAATATCAGATTTCAGTTGGACAGAATCCTGGCCTTGTGCAAGCGGGTATAAAAATTCATGCAGTGAGATGGGTTCATTATTTTCGAACCGGCGGGAAAAATCGTCTCTTTCTATCATCCTGGCGATCGTCAGCTTGGATGAGAGTTTAACAACATCAATAAAGGTCATTTTCCCCAGCCAGTCGATATTGTTAATGATCGTAATTTTTTCAGTGTCCAGGATTTTTTTTGCCTGATCGATATAGGTTTGCGCATTTTCACGGATCTCCTCCGCGGTTAACGGAGGTCGTGTTTTGTTTTGGCCTGTGGGGTCGCCAATCATCGCTGTAAATCCTCCGATTATGAGGATTGCATCGTGCCCGAGATCCTGGAACTGGCGCAGCTTTCTCAATATCACTGAGTGGCCAAGATGGAGGTCGGGACGGGTAGGATCGACACCAAGTTTAACTTTCAGAGGCTTATTATCTTTACGGGATTTTTTAAGTTTCTCTAACAGCTCTGTTTCAGGTACAATTTCAACGGTACCTCTTTTAATGGTTTTAAGCTGATCTTCAA
>CAZFAJ010000011.1:7492-52833 GCA_964517005.1 uncultured Balneolaceae bacterium
ATAATGGCACCAAAAAAAAGAATGATTCCTGCCAGAACGGGTAAGTAATTAGCCGGTGTAAACCAGAAATATCGCAAAATGGAAGTCATATCTTCCATTAGAACAAACGTCAGAAAAACAGCAAGAATAACACCAATAATTCCCAAAACCTCCCTGACAATACCGTTTATGAAGCCCTGGTAGGCAAAATATCCAATCGGCAAAAGCAACAAGAGGTCCAGATAATTCATGGCAGCTACATTTAATTTAATTCTTCTTTTACTATTACACTGATTTTTGAGCCTTCGGCTTTACCTTTCAATTCCGGCATTACAACACCCATAACTTTCCCCATATCCTGCAGGCCGGAAGCATCAAGCTGGCTGATCTTTTCTTTTACAATATCCCGTATCTCATCATCATCCATCATTTCCGGGAGATACGACTCAATAATCTTCAATTCAGCCTTCTCTTTATCGGCAAGATCTTCCCGTCCGCCGCTTTCAAACTGATCAATCGATTCTTTTCGTTGCTTGGCAGCTTTCATCAGAACGCCAATAGCCTGTTCATCCGAGAGAGTTGCCTCGCCTTCTTTTCGTTCACTGATCTCTTTTTCCATCAGTTTTGATTTAAGTGAACGCAGTACTTGCAATTTGAGAGTATCCTTCTCTTTCATTGCAGATTTCATATCGTTCACAATTTGTTCTTTTATATCCATAATAATATTTTCAGCTTTTTAATGAGAGACAAATAAATCAGTTACGTTCATCGATTAAAATTCTTTGAGATCCGGTAACTACAACAAAATTTTTCCATCATTGTAATTAACATCTAAAATAAATAAAAAAAAAGGTCACATCCTTGTTTGAATGTAACCTTTCCAATTTTTTTTGATTGCGTATATGTCAGGCTTTATTCTTCTGAATAAAATCTTTCACACTATCCTGATCTATCATTGATTCTTTATACGCATATTTACCTTTATCGTTCTTTGTGGCAATAACTACCTTTGCCATTTTTCTGTGAGCTGCTCTTTTTTGCAGTGCTTCCTCACCAAATGCCTGATTCTTAGCCATGATAAATTCCTTATTTGATTTCTTTGTGTAAGGTATGCTTACGCAGTACCGGATTATATTTCTTCAGTTCCATCCTGTCGGGCGTATTTCTGCGATTTTTCATTGTAACATATCGCGAACTGCCCGGCTTCTCCGTGCATTCCAAAATAACCTGAATTCGTGTTCCTTTTGCCATTCTTATACCTCTTTAATCAAAGTCCCTTTTTTTCTGGCTTCTTTCAACACATTGGTAATACCGTTTTTATTGATTGTACGCAATGTTTTGGCAGTAACCTTCAACGTTACCCAGCGATCTTCTTCCGGGATATAAAATCTTCGCTTTTGCAAATTCAGATGAAAACGATGTTTCGTCTTATTATTGGATTTTGAAGATCGGTAACCATTCAATGGCCTTTTACCGGTTATATCATCTCTGCGTGCCATAATACTTTAAAATTGGTTTCAATTTTTTGATAGAATAGAAAAATACAGCTAATTGATTTTAATTTCAATTCACATTTCATAAATAGTTTTGAAAGGCTCTTTGTACTTTTTGGTCTGAGCAGTAATTTTATAAATAAATCTAAACACTGAAAGTTTTTCTGAAAAACTTGAAAAGAGTTCTGTCATGTAGTCTTTACTTAGTTAATTGAAAAAGATCTATGAAGAATGTTAAGATAATTATTATCGGGGGCGGACTCTCGGGCCTTGCAACGGCCTGGTATCTCGAAAAAAATGGCATGCAGTGCACAATTATTGAAGCTCGCAATAGATTGGGTGGCCGTATCTACACATTGCGTAAGAGTGGGTGTGCACCACTGGAGATGGGCGCAACATGGCTCGGCATGAAGCATAAAAATTTAGCCGGCTTATTAAAAGAGACAAAAATTAGCATTTTTGAACAGTATATGGGTCAGAAAGCTTTTTTTGAAGAGAACCTTTTTGCTCCTCCCAAATTGATTCATTTGCCTTACAATCCCGATCCCTCCTATCGGATTTCCGGTGGCACAGATGTGCTAATCGATTCACTTTCAAAAAAGTTAAAAAAAAGTACCCTTATACTGGGTCAGCCTGTTAAATCGATTGCCTTTGACAAAAAAATGATAATAAGGACTGTCAATGATCAATATGAAGCAGATACTGCAGTCGCTGCAATGCCGCCAAAACTTCTATTGGATACCATATCTTTTACACCGGGTCTTCCTGACGAACTTGCCAGGATTGCATCTTCCACACACAGCTGGATGGCCGAATCTATTAAATTTGGCCTTGCTTACGAGAATCCCTTTTGGCGGGATGTTACTACCAGCGGAACGATCATGAGCAATACCGGGCCTGTAACAGAGATGTATGACCATTCTTCTGAAAGGCAGCCCTTGTATGCACTAACTGGTTTCATAGATCCGGTTTATCATTCCATGTCTAAAGTTGAGCGGAAAAATATAGTTTTGAGACAACTCCAGGGAATTTATGGGAAAAAAGCTGTAAAAAATTATTCCTATTATGATCTGGTTTGGAGAGATGACCCATTTACATACAGTGAGTATGAAAGCCACGTAAACCCTCATCAAAATAATGGCCATACAGTCTTTTCGGGTTCTTTCTATGACGGGCATTTTTTAATAGCCGGTGCGGAGACGGCAACTGGCTTTCCGGGTTACATGGATGGAGCGGCAGAAAGCGCAAAAAGAGTAGCAGAAAAAATCACAAGTCAGTATTCCTGATTATGATTTCAAGTAAACAGGGAATTTATTTATCAGATAAAACATTTTATTATTAGAGAAAAGATATAATCTGTAATTAAAACTAAAACGTCAAATTATGAAAAGAGAAGAATATATCGAGTCAATGACTGAGAAGTTAAAAGAATGGAATAAAGAAATTGAAAAACTCGAAGTAAAAGCACAAGAGGCAAGTACAGAAGCAAAAAAAGAGATCAGCAACGAAGTTGAAGATCTTCGTACAAAAAGAAAATTGGCTGAGCAGAAACTGAATGAGGTTCGTGAAACCAGCCAGGAAGCCTGGAAAGATATTCAGATGGAAGCTGAAGATTCCTTCAAAGAGATGAAAAGTGCTCTCAAAAATGCTGTGAACCGGTTTGAAGATCTATAAGATGCTTTCTAAAGTAATTCACAGGCAAGGTTAGCAAGTACCGAACGTTCACCTTTTTCAAGGCTCACATGTGCATAAACGTCACTCCCGTTCATCCTGTCCACCAGGTATGATAATCCACTGCTCTGTGCATCGAGGTAAGGAAAAAAGAATAAACTTATAGTTGAATGCGAATTAAATGGTTTTATGAGAAATTTATAATCTAAGGTTTGGTAGAAATTTACTAATCTGTTTTTCAATCTTCAAAATGCCTAAATTAAAAAAGGCGTTCTTTTATTTCATAAATATTCTGTATCAAAAATGGCAGGGGTAGAGGGCATGGACTGCAAAATATTAATTGATGTTGAGCTGTATATGCATGTGCTTGTCTCTAATCTACTCGGGGATTAATTTGAATAATTAAAGCAGATGAAGCTCAACAAACAATCGTCTTATCTAAGCAAGCATTTAATCTTAACTGACATTGACATGACTGGATTAGATGAACAGGAATTACTTTCATCACTTAACAGAGATATAAAGAAAAAGGTAATTCAATTTGATGATAACCAATTTACCAAGTTTTCAGAAGAACAAAATCCGACTGTTAAAACAGCTTGATTGGTTGCTCTATACAGGGCAGATATTTTGATTAAATTATTTGTTATAGATACAGATTACTCATTTAAGAAGAAACAGGTTGTTTTCCAGTACTGAGTATGAGGTAATATCTCGTTTGGTAACACAATTCGGGGCTAATCTATGACACTGTATTCTACCTAAATGTTGGTGTATTAATGGGTAATCATACAATTGCACTTGTTATTGAGGGAACCTATCCTTGGTATAGGGGTGGTGTAAGTAAATGGGTTACCCGGTATATTCAGTTTTTCTCAAATTTCAATTTTCATATTGTACAGATTGCTGCCGACCATTATCTGCACAATGATTTTTCGGAAGCAATTTATGAAATACCGAAGCAGGTACAGACATTTACTCGTATTCAGGCTCCCAATTGCAAAACTAACTGGGATATTTCCGCGAAAGCGTGGCTGCAAAAATGGCTCAATAAAACAGAGGAGGTTTCAGATTACGCAGATATTATACATGTTGCCAACACGGGTTTTGCAGGTTTGCTGGGAGCAATGATGGCCAAAAAGAATGCCAAACCTCTAATACTTACAGAGCATGGACTTTATTGGAAGGAGATTGAAATGGGAGCTGTTGCACTGGAATGTGGATATAAAGTTTCTAAGGATAAAAAAATGAAAGTCCAGATGGTAAATTACTTTAAGCACATTGCAAGGCTTACCTATCAATTAGCCAACGAAGTTATAAGTGTTTCTCATTGTAATATTTCATATCAAGAGCGGCTTGGAGCTCGGCATGTGCATTATATACCGAATGGTGTCGATAAAATTTGGTTGACTAAGTACAAACAAAAAAGTGAGATACCGGTAATTGGTTGGATTGGCCGTTGTTCTGAAATGAAGAATCCGCTCCAGTTTTTTGATGTTATTGAAGGGTTTCGGCGACACGAATATACAAAAGCCCGATTTATAATGATGATCTGTAATGCTAATGAACCTGATTTATGGAAACAAGTAAATGAAAAAGCCAATAACTATCCTGAATTAACACTCGTATTAAACGCATCAGCCAATGGTTATCTTGACCAGATGGATGCCCTTTGTATAACCAGTCATAATGAATCGCAACCATTGGTTATGTTTGAAGCTTTGGCTAAAAAAGTATTGCCGGTTGGTTGGCAAGCAGGTGACGTGACCTCTACTTACGGCATCATAGAACCACCTTCAACCGCAGTTGAGATTTTAGTTAAAGATATTATGAAATTGTGGCAATGTCCACAGGAGTGGGATAAAGCGGTAAAAAAACGGTTTAAAATGGTGGAAGCAAAGCATACTTGGGATAAGATTTTTGAGCAATATCATAAGTTGTTTCATCCGTATTTAGTGGCTTTATGTTAATTATGAGTGATAAACCGACCATATTATTTGCAACCGAAGGCTCATACCCATTTCATAAGGGTGGGGTTTCAACATGGTCACATATTCTATGTAATGAATTGGAAAATGACGTTGATTTTATACTGTTAACCGTAACAGGAAATCCTTTTGTTAAGTCGCGTTATCAGCTTTCCGCTAATATAAAAGACATAATACATATTCCCCTCTGGGGTGCCGAAGAGCCGGCTCAATATTACAATCGTGAAACTTCGTTTTCAAAACATATTGAGCGTAAAGGCCGAACTAATAATGTGGCAGTTAAAGAATTGTTTTTTCCTATGTTCAGGGATTTAGTTAAATGTATACTCGATCCTTTTAAACCGGCAGGAAAATTTGGAGAACTGCTTTATGGCTTTTGGATCTATTTTCAAAACTATGATTATAAAGAAACGCTTTCGAATCCATTACTCTGGTCAGAATATAAGCATCAACTCTCGATGCATTTTAAATCTTATGAAGGCCTGGACAGAGAAAAACCGCAAATATTCGATGTAACATTTGGTATGCGCTGGTTTTATCATTTTATGATGCCATTGGCGGTACCTATTCCAGGAGTAACGGTAAGCCACTCAACGTTGGCCGGCTTTCCCTCTATTTCATCTATAGTGGCAAAATATGAGTATGGAATTCCCCTTATACTCACGGACCATGGGGTATATATACGTGAACGATTAATCAATGTAAGTCAGTCGACTGAATTTTCTTTCTTTTCCAAAAAATTACTGGTCGATCTTTCTACGTTTATATCCAGGGCTGTTTATCAACATGCGGATATAATTGCTCCTGTAACTTCTATAAATAAAAAGTGGGAAATGAAGTTCGGCGGTACGGAAGATCGTATTCAACCGATATATAACGGTGTTGATACGGATGTGTTCAGACCAACGGCAAAGCCTGATAAAACAGCCCATATGCCTACCGTGGTGGCTGTAGCCCAGGTTTTTCCACTCAAAGATATCGAAACCATGATTCGCTCTTGCCACTATGTGCGACAGGAAATTCCTGATGTACAGTATATTTTGTACGGAAGTCTCGAAATAAATCCTACTTATGTTAAGCGATGTAAGAAGTTGGTAAAAGAATTAGATCTCGAAGACCATTTTACTTTTGGTGGTTTTCATAATACTCCCAGTATGGCATTTAATGAAGGGGATATATCAATCCTGAGTTCAATCTCTGAAGGTTTTCCATATACCGTTATAGAATCGATGAGCTGTGGCCGCCCGGTAGTTTCTACTGATGTAGGAGGTATACGAGAAGCGCTTGAAGGGTGCGGCGAGCTATGTAAAACAAGGGACGCCAGAGCATTATCGGAAGGAGTTATTAAGTTGCTTAAAGATGATGAGTTGCGAATGGAAATGGGGAGGAGGGCTCGTGATAGGGTGCTTATAAACTATACCATTCATCAGGTTGTAGGTAGTTATTTATCTATTTATCAGACATTGCATAAAAAGGAGCGTGAGCCATTAAAATATTACTTAGAAACTCCTTCTGTGATAAATGTTAAGGAAAAATTGCGGAAGATAGATGTCTAAAGTAGCCAAAAAATTAGAAATATCTGTTCTCGAAGAAAGGCAGGAGCTTGTCAATACCATCTTTGAGCAGATTGGGAACCCCATCAGCATTTGGGCGGTGGCCGCCACTATCGAATCCATTGGTATTCGTGATATAGATGTGCGCCGGGATTTTGGCTGCGATTCCGTTTTTGATTTAGCTGAAGAAATTTATCCGGATTTAAAACAATGGGTTAACAGACATATATACGAAGAAATAGAAGAAAATATATTTAAAAAGCCCTCTATAAGTGAACGAGTATTCATGTTTCTTCGCTATTACGGATATGGATTGCTTTTTTCCCTTCCTATGATGAGCCAACTTGCAGCAGTACTAATTTTCCGATACTCATTATGGGCTTGGCTGGAATTTAATGAGGCCCAAGCTACTATGGTGGCATTTGGTACTATCTGGGCATTTATTATCACCGGTGGTTTTGTACAAATAATCGGCCGGTCGGTTACCAAGTATATAAGTGATGCAAACTTTTTTTTGGCATACGAATCGGCTCGTAAAATTGTTAGAAACGGAGCTTTAACAACGCTCGTAGTAGCACTCTTATTTTTTGTGATGAATCTCGTTCTTCCCTTCTATCCGCAAAGTATGCTCGGGCTTGCACTGGTTTATTATGTGTTAATAAGTATGCTATTGCTTGGTTCGGGAGTATTATATGCCCTGCAGCAACGAATTATGATTTTATTCATCATACTGGCCGGTACTGCCATTGTAATTGCCGGTATGGATTGGTTTTTATGGGGTATTTACTTGTCGCATTGGATTGGGATGGGAGTGACTACTTTATTATTGATGCTTTATGCTTACGGATATCTCCGTTTTAAAATTTATCGAAATCCGTACGCGGCGGGTTATCAAAAACTTCCTGATGAAAGTGTCAGATACTATCTCAATTACCACTATTTTGCGTATGGATTTCTGTATTTTTTTTTCCTTTTTCTAGACCGTATTTTAGCTTGGTCGGCCGGGCCGCCGTCTCCACCCTACATAATGTGGTTTAATACTCCTTACGAGCTGGGAATGGACTGGGCGCTCATTAGTTTAATATTGACAATTGCCGTGCTTGAATACAGTATTAATGCTTTCTCAAAGCAGCTGTTGTCGTTACAAAAAAAAACCGGATTTGTACAGGTGAACCGGTTCAATCGCTTTTTTCAAAAGTTTTACCGCCGACAAATTATTCTTTTGATAATGGTTGGAGTGGTATCAATCATTGCAACATATTTTGGTATCAACAGTCTGCGAGTATTGAAAAATGATATTCCGGAAATTAGAGACTTTTTCCTAAATCCCATGACAACAAAAGTATTTTGGATTGCTGGAATATCGTATCTGTTTGTAGTAATTGGATTGTTGCATTCGTTGTTCTTTTTTAGGCTAAACAAACCCTCATTTGCAGTATATGCAATAACCGGGGCATTTTTAGTAAACTTTATTGTTGGCTTTATCTGTAGCCGAATATTCGGCCTTGAATATGCTGTTATTGGTTTACTGGCTGGCTCAATAACATTTGCAGCTATTTCCGGGAGGATGGCGAAAAGCTTTTTTGAGCGTTTGGATTATTACTATTATTCAGCATTCTAGATACCTTATTATGATCGAAGACGTAAAAACCTATTCCAATACCGTTGGCTCCAGACTAACAAAAAGACATAGTACCCGATGTTTTGGCCAGGAGAAGGAAACTGAATTTTGCCGACATATTGCAGAATTAGCTTCTCAGGAAATCATCCCGCATTTTAAAACAATAGCATTCAGCTTGTCTGTAAAAGAACGAAAACTGTTTCTTCAGGCAGTGCAATTACATGATATTGATTACCTTTGCTATGGGATTAATTCAAACATTAAGACAGAAAAAATACTATAATGCAGGTACTAAAAATGAAGAACAATACTTATAAAACTATTTTCGCAGTAGTTACTATGATACTTTTTAATTCATGCAGTACAACAGATAGTACTGTTGGGACTTTAGGTTATGAAGCACTATCGCCATTTGCGGCCAGTTATGAAAAAATTACTCCAGATCAGGTTTCAGGCTATGATTTGATAATTGTGGAGCCGTCTCACTTTAATAAGTCTGAAGTAAACGCATTAAAAAATACGGGGGCATTAGTTTTAGCTTATATATCTCTGGGTGAGGTGGGAGATTATCGATGGTATTTTTCTTTAATGGAAGAACGAGGGTTTTTAGGCAAAAATGAGAATTGGAATACCTACTACATCAATTTGGCTGATACGCAAGTATATTCACTCTTTTTTGATCAAATTATTCCAGAGATAATGGTGCTGGGATTTGATGGTTTATTTTTAGACACCGTGGATTCTGTAGCCCCTTACACTCCGCGCAGTTACCTTCAGACGGATATGTTAAGACTTATTCAGCAAATAAGAACAGAATATCCAGAGAGCATGATTATACAAAATGCAGGACTTTTCTTATTGAATAATACCGCCGAAGTAGTTGATGCAGTTTTAATAGAAGATGTGGCTACGGCATATAACTTTGGCAATAAGAGTTACGCGCTCAAAGAGGAAGAGGCTTACAGGAGTAAAGTAAATACGATACAAACACTTTCTCAGGAGAATGATATTCCTTTTTTAATTATTGATTTTGCAAAAGAAAAACCGTTGCAGGATATGGCTGTCCAGCGGCTCGAAAGCCTGGAGTTTCCATATTTCATCAATACTATAGAGTTAAATAATATATCCAGTGGTATAACAGGAAATAACTATTAAGAGTAAAGGGTATAATAACGTTGGGTTTATATGCAGAAATACCATACGGATGGGAGGCACTGTTTGCTGCAGGTAGAATTTCTCTGTGGTTTATTTTGCTGTTTGGATTCGTAAGTCCACTTTTTCTTGATCATACCCGGAAGCTGCCTGCCATTGAAAAGTTGATATATTCATGGGTAGGCTTGGGCGGCATTATTGTTGTGTCTGTATTCGTGCTTACGATGCTGCAAATTTACGATTTTATTAGTTTGATATTGACCCTTCTACTTATACCGATAATACGCCACATCTGGAAGAGCGAAAAAGGAATTCTGGAATACCTGAAGGATTTTGAACTGCGATCCGTAATTTATCAGATTAAATTTATTGAACGCTTTGAGGGTATAGAATGGCAAAAGTGGAAACAAGAATTCACTTTTGCAAAGAAGAAGTCGGGATTCGAAATAACACGCACCTTTTTAGTATTAAGTATTGCTCTCATTGGTGGGTTAACCCGCATGTATCCGGCCCTTATGAATGCGGCACCATTTAGTCGGGGATGGTATTTTGAGCTTAACCGCGTCAAAAATTTACAATTGCAAAACTATTTCAGCGGCTCTCCAGAACCACCGGGCATGCATTCTTTAGTTAGTGTATTCAGCATGCTTACCCAGTTAAGCCCTGAGATGATTCTACATTTATTGGGGGCATTAACCAGCTTTTTTCTATGTATTCTTATCTATTGGTCGTTGTGTTACATTACAAAAAATGAAGTTTATATGGCTCCAATTTTGGGAATGTCTATTTATGCCGTAATTCCCCTGCTTTTAATGCCCATATCACTGGATTTACAAATTGAAGCCCATTCGCTGGATCTGGCGCTTTGTTTTGCCCTGCCAACACTAATAATTTTTTTGCGAAATCTACGGAATGAACATGAAAGTACCTGGTTTTATGTTTTATCGGGCTTTATTGCCACCGGTATGACTAATTTATTTGTTTCTTTTATCATATTGCTGCCATTAATGGTGTTGAGCCTTATTACAATACCTCGTAAAGATTACACCCGCACTTTTTTTAAAATCTTTGGCTATTTGGTAACCATGTCAATTATTGTTGTACTTCCACTTTTGATTTACAATTATCTTTTTGGCTATAATCAGTACAGTTTTATTCTTGAACAATTACTGGCTCCCCAGGTCTTTATGTTCAACCCTGAAATGTTAATACCAGTGGAGAAGCTGAGTATTTACTTTTTGGCCATAGCACTGGTTGTGATGATAGGGTATATCATTGAATCTGAATTGGATGAAAAAAAAGGTATTCGCGATGAAATTTTCTTTCTAATTATTTTTATTTTTTTTGCTTTACTTTATACACCCTATATCCATAATTTTACTTATTGGATTGATCCCGATCAGTTTGATCTTTTTTACAGTTTACTCATTGCTGTTTTCATTGGAGTTGTTTTTGCTACTCTAATGCGCTGGACAAATAGGTTATTAAAATTAGAGAACCGCCTTTTTCAAAAAATAGGCTTTGGTTTATATGCTATTGTTTTGGTGATAGGGATGTACGTGCAGGGGGGTATCAAAGTGAGCCGCCAGCTTCCATCCACCGTTCCCAATGGGTTTCATGAATCCTATTACAATATTATCAGTGATTTTTTGCCTTACAGTTATGCTATAGTAGCCCCGGAAATTGAACGTATCACCGCTAAAAACCGACATTACTTTATGAATTATCATTTTTTTCTTGAAAAGTATGACCGGTTGGATAATTTATATCGCCAGCAATTAGCCGCACCCGATACAGTGCAGTCGATACCGCCCGCAAGTATCTTCGTTTTTATCGAAAAACCTCCGTATGGTGCTATTCAGCAGGGCATTTTATATGATACTCCTACAGTAATGCGAAATATGCAGCAGTGGATTGAGAGATACCGCGAAACCGAAAATCGCACAGTAAAAACCTATTATGAGGATGAGCAATCCATTGTTTATCAAATAATAAATCGAATCGGAGAATCAGAAATTAACCAGATTCTCTGGAATATTTATCCAGAAAATAATTAAATATAACATTCAAAATATCGCGTGGACAATTGGTTTAACCATGGTCCTGTTTAGTGGAATGATTAGTTGTGATATTTCTCATGAAGTTCTGCTGCCCGACTCATTTACCATAGATGATCCTACGTTTGCCATAATTGTTAAACAGCAATCTGATTCGCTGAGTATTGATATAGCGGGCCAGTTGTCCAAATCCTTCGATTATACCAAAATACCTGTTAATACACACGACATTGATCTTTTCGGCAGTGATTTCGTTATCCCGGCTTCTGTACGGGTAATATGTCTTACCGTTTCAGATATAGAATCTTTTCCCGATGCGCAAATTATGAGACTGATTGAATTCGTTGCCGCCGGTAACACACTGTTCGTAACTCATCCTTTATTTGATGACCGGTTTAACTTTTTAACAGGCATCCGAAAAGATGCTCAATATCAAACGGCTTCCGGTGCGGCAGGATTTCGATTTAATGAAAGAGTTTTTCCCAACTATCAGGGAAAGTTTAAATTGCGGTTTCCTTTTTATCATAGCAATCTTTCAAAAAAAGTTTTTAAGCCGGAGGTGGAAGTAATCGCTGAATCTTATGATCCGCTTAAAGAACCGATTATTACCCGGCACCGCATTGGAAAGGGACAATCTATAATGTTTAACTCCGAAATAGGATATGATAAGCTATATAGAGGGCTTTTATTTTCAATTATTTTATCCAGTTTGGAAGGCGTTGCCTATCCTGTGGCAAATGTAAGCACCATATTTTTGGATGACTTTCCCCTTCCTCTTTACAATCAAATGCGTGCACCTGTTGACTGGGAATACAATGTTACGGAAGAAGAATTTGTGTCCAACATTTGGTGGCCTGATATGCAAGCTCTGGCTGACACTTTTGATATTGATTATACGGCTGCTTTGGCCTTTAATTATAATGCCAATGTGGTTCCTCCTTTTGATTTCCAAGAGTGGAAAGCTTCAGATGTTTATATTGAGGGAGTCGATCGTACCGGAAGTATTGGATTAGCTCAAAGCGTTGTTCAAAGCCGCCATGAACTGGCATTCCATGGGTACAATCATTTTTCTTTATGGCTAAATGACTGGAGTAATCAGGATTTTATGATGTCAGCTTTAAGGGCTGCCCGTAAGCGTTGGCAAATTGATAACTTAGGGCTGTTGCCCGTGACGTATATTCCACCCACTAACATAATTGATTCAACTGGTATAGAAGCCCTAACTACGGCAATGCCCAATATAAAATATATGTCTTCATTATATTTGGGAGATGTAGAAGATGGAAGTGGACGAGAATTCAGTACTGAACCATATACCTCGGAATTGTACAATTATCCCCGGATATCCAGTGGTTTTTTTGTTAATGAGGAGAATTTGTATACCATGCAAAGTCTGTATTTGCTGACCGGCATTTGGACGCATTTTGTTCATCCCGATGATATTTTCCAAATATCCCAAGTTAGGATATTTGGAAAATATCATTTCGCACCCAGAAATGAGCTACTTCTCGGATGGCATAAAAGTCGTAACTATGACTATGGATTATATGAAGCTTTCAGGAATCATCTTGTTTATATGGAGCAAACTTACCCATTAACGCGGTATAAAGCGGCAAAAGATGCAGTTCCTGAAGTGAAACAATGGAATGATCTTCAATTGAAAAGGGAAGAGGGTAAAAATTTTTCTTATATAACTACATTAAATAAAAAGAATAGCACTTCGTGGTGGTTTGTATATGTTGATAAAAGCAACATGAGCAGGCTTGAGCAATATATAAACAGGTATGCAGACGAATATGTTAAAACACCCTTCTGGAATGGTGAATTGATTCAATTTAGTACCGAACGTGATTCTCTGGCGCTCCCCATCTTAAGAAGCGATTCTTTCCAAAGTAATCCCGGGATACACGCGCAATATCATGCTTTTATCACAGAGGAATACGATCATTCTACACAAGCTGCAGACAGTAACTGGCAGGATACAAGGTTTAATAATGCAATGGCGGAACTGGAAGAAAATCCAGACTCTCGGGAACTGCAAGAGGAGGTTATCAATCTTGCTGTTGAATTTGAAAAGGTTTCGGTAGCTATTGGAATTCTTGAAAAACGACTGGCAAAACAGAATGACTGGAAAAATGAAGATATAGATCGGCTACTCACCTATTACGGGTGGGAAGGGGCCTCAGAGCAGGCCTATAACTTTTTGGAACAGCTTTGGAATCGATACCACAGTGACAGAATAGTAAAGTTAAAAGATATGATGGTTGCCCGCTATGGAACACCAAGCGAAGACTTTTCCAATCAATGGTTAAAACGTGAAATTATGTTGGATCCGGGTAATGACCAGATACTGAGACGACTTATTGTGAATAACCAATCTGCCGAACAATGGCCTGAAACGAAATCCTATTTGAAACAAGCCATTGAGCAAAATCCCGATTCTGATTCTCTTTATTTATACACCTTGCAGCAGTCTTTTTATTATGACAAACCCCAGGAAACTTTTTCACTAATTGAATCTTTTCCTGAGCATGCTACCATTCAGTTGGAACCTTTATACACACAGATCGCAGAAGCTTATGCGTACTCAATAAACAATTATTCAAAAGCATTACATTGGTCAAATCGCATAAAAAACTTTCCGCCCCAAAGAAAGCTTGAATGGTTACTTCAACAAAAACGGTTTAATGCATTTATGGAAGAAGGAGACCGGGCCATTATGGAAGAAACCGAGAGTGACTCTCTTCGTGCCTTGGTTGGCCAGCAGCTTATTTATAATGGATTTTATGATGAAGGATATTCTCAGATATATCCTCTATTTGAAACAGGCAACGCCTCTTCAACAGTAAGAAGTATGGTTCACAATGAGATCGGATACCGTAGCTACACTCACCAAAAACAACTTTACAGGCAATATCCTGCTTTTTTTTCTGATAGTTTGCAAAGTAACCTGCAACATCAATATCGGTTTCGGGAAGGCAGCCAATTAATCGCCGTCAGCGATTATGCTTCTGATAATTTTGATAACACCATCGCCCATTGGGGAGCTTTTTTTGAATGGGGCGATCGGCAAAATAATACACATCGGATAACTGCTAACGAACAGCTTGTGGGGTCTGAGGCAGGTAACGATAACCTGCAAAAGCTTTGGCACGCAACGTATCAATTTCGCGATAGATTAAACGAGGATAATATACAATTTACCGCCGGCGGAGGGTTCTTTTTAGAAGAAAAGGTAAAACCTGATCTGTTAGTGTCTGCCGGTTACGGAAAGGCTTCAACGTATACTTCTGCCGAACTGACCTATCGACCTGAATTTACCATAATGGCTCTTCGTCAAGACATTAATAAAATTAATCTGGCTCTTTATCACGAGAACTACTTTAGAAAAGGGAAATTGCAGGGTACTCTATTCTTGAACGGAAAATATTATACTAATAATGTGACTGCTTTTGAAATGACAGGAAGGGTATTTTATAAGTTACCTTTCGCAAACGACTTCCGGGGCGTAACCGAACTCTCTCATTCCAATGCGTCGAAAATTTTTGAAAGTGGGAATCCATTCTTTACCCCCGATAACCTTTTTATACAGGGGTTAGGAGCAAAGTATCAATTTCCAAGTGAATTATCTAATACTGATTTAGAAGCTGAATTAGAAATGTTAGTAAAAAATGATAATGATAATGGAATTTATGTAGTCTCCTCGGCACGTATTAATAAACGGCTCAAAAAGTATTGGCAGGTTTCAATTAACGCCAATATATCTTCCAGTGCGGTGTACAGATACAACCGGATGGCACTAACGTTATCCTACTTATTACCTCGTGAATTACAGTCAGGGCTTCCTTAGACCCAATTTAACGTAAGTGAATTTTGCAGGTTATACGTATTTTACTTAGCTAATTACAAAATAACCTTGTGTTTTATAAATTGCACATCTCAGTAACAGACCCAAATTGTGGATTCTTTGCCAAATCGAATTAGGCACGATGCGCCGCTGGATTCAACTGGGAGCATTACTGCTGTAAGACCGGATGGGCGAGGTCTACGTCAAGCTTTTTTACACAAATATATGTGCATGGATGAATTCGCAGAAGGCACCTACATTGAGGGACGCATCGGCAATGCCAAACAGGTGCTCTCAAAAATGCTGTGAACCGGTTTGAAAATCTATAAGATGCTTTCTAAAGTAACTCACAAGCAAGGTTAGCAAGTACCGAACGTTCACCTTTTTCAAGGCTCACATGTGCATAAACGTCACTCCCGTTCATCCTGTCTACCAGGTATGACAACCCATTGCTTTGTGCATCAAGGTAGGGAGTATCGATCTGAAAAATATCACCGGTAAAAATGAATTTAGTATTTTCACCCGCACGGGTAATAATTGTTTTGATTTCGTGCGGCGTTAGATTTTGAGCTTCATCAACAATAAATATTACATTTGAGAGGCTGCGTCCGCGGATGTATGCGAGCGGAACAATGCTCAGCTTATCGGTCTGTACCATCTCATCGATTTTCTTATATTGCTTGCTTGTCTCTTTAAACTGATCTTTGATTATTCCAAGATTATCCCAAAGCGGCTGCATGTACGGATCAATTTTGGATTTTACGTCACCCGGCAAGTACCCGAGGTCTCTGTTGCTGAGAGGTACAATTGGCCTTGCCAGAAAAATCTGACGATAGTTACTTCGCTGTTCAAGAGCACCCGCAAGTGCAAGAAGCGTTTTGCCGGTACCGGCAGCTCCGGTTATGGACACAAGCTGGATTTCAGGATTCATGATTGCATCCAGGGCAAATGTCTGTTCTGCGTTTCTGGGACTGATACCGTAAGCGTACTGGGTGTTTACCAGTTCCACTTTTTTACTGTCCGGATTGTAACGTCCGAGAGCAGATGCTTTGTGATTCTTCAGAATATAGTAGTGGTTGCTGTAAGGTTTGGTGGTTTCAATTTTGTTATGTTCGATGGAGCCGGTCTTATAGAGTACATTGATCAAGTCGGAATCTGAAAATTTCAACTCTGTCTTTCCCTTGTACAGATGGTCAATATCCTTGATGCGAATGGTTTCATAATCTTCCGCATCAAGATTTACGGCTCTTGCTTTTAATCTCAGGTTGATATCTTTTGAGACAAGAATCACTTTACGCCCCGGCTCCTCATCTTTCAGTTTCAGAGCAGAGTTCAGTATCCGGTGGTCATTTTTAACAGACCCAAAAACCTTTGATGCATCCAGGCTGCTTCCCTCATCACTTAGCACTCGCAACTTTCCGTGTGTACGCCCATTTAAAGAGATCCACTCATGGAGCATATTGGCATCCGAAATTTTATCCAGATAGCGGATAAATTCACGCGCATGCAAATTGGTAACGGAATTTCCTTTTTTAAACGAGTCGAGCTCTTCCAGAACTGTTATAGGAATTGCAATATCGTGTTGTTCAAAATTTTTAACGGCGTCATAATCATATAGGAGAACTGAGGTGTCGAGTACAAAGATTTTCTTCGCTTTCTTTTTTCCGGGCATAAACCGTCCACTTTTTTAGATTTGCATAAGATGATGTATATGATGATTCATTCTTATCTCAACTATAATACATAGATATATCAGAATCAATGACAGATCAGATATTAATGCAAAAATAATGAGTTTACTTCTCTTCAAAAAATTGAAAAAGAGCGATCGACAGGGCAATAGCAGCATTCAGGCTTTCAACGCCCCGAAATCTGCCGCCACTGATTTTAATCTTTTGCCGGTTGCTTTGAAACAGTGAGTCTGAAATTCCGTTGGCTTCATTACCGGCAACCAGGATCGATTTTTTATGTCCCTGAACTTTTTTCAGATCAACAGATAAAGTACTGCCCTCGAGCAGGTAAACATGCCATCCGGCTTTTTCAAATTCAGCAAGTAATTCCTGCAGGTTTCCGCTTATGGCCGGCAGTGCGCCTGTGGCACCTGCCGTACTCCGAACAACCTTGGGATTCCACGGATCAACGGTGCCGGTTCCCGCCAACAGCGCATTAGCTCCGAACCATGAGGCCGAACGGATGATTGATCCCAGGTTTCCGGGATCTTGTATGCGATCTGCGGCAACTACGAGACCGTCGTTGCCGGCGATCTGCTTCAGGTCCGGTTCGTCCGGAATTTTACAAATAGCTGCAATTCCTTGCGGATTATCGGTGTCCGTAACTGAGTTTATCTCTTCTTCAGAAATCTCGTATGCAGGAAATCCGGCCGCAAACCCGCTATTAAATTTATCCGGGTTGCTTATTAGCAGAGCCTCGATTTCTATCTTGCCATTTTGCAAAATTTGTTCAACACAGCGTTCGCCTTCTGCGACAAAAAGGCCATACTCCGTACGATACTTTTTTTGAAAGAGTTTGCGCCAGAGTTTTAACTGATTTAATGAAGCTTTTTCCATGATTCATCTTTTATGACAAGATATAAATTCCGACACAAAATATTGATTGGGAATCCATTCATCAGGCTCTATATTTCAATAAAGGGAAACCGAAAAATATAGTTGTAATAGTTATGAAAGATTTTTTAAAAACACTTGGAATTGAAAAAGTAAACGCAGGATCATCCACTGGACAAAATTTTATATCAGCTGCCGGATCTGACGTAATTTCTAGTTTTACGCCTTCAGATAACAGTGAAATTGCAAAGGTTTCATTAACCACTCGTACGGAGTATGACCAAATTGTCGGCTCGGCAGAATTAGCTTTTGAGGTCTGGCGGGATACGCCCGCTCCGCAGCGCGGTGAGATTGTACGGCAAATCGGATTGAAACTTCGCGAATACAAAGAGCCGCTGGGAAAGCTTGTCGCGCATGAAATGGGTAAAATTTACCAGGAAGGCCTGGGAGAAGTTCAGGAAATGATTGATATCTGTGATTTTGCTGTGGGCCAATCCCGGCAACTCTACGGAAAAACCATGCATTCTGAACGGCCAAGGCACCGGATGTACGAACAGTGGCATCCGCTGGGAATTGTTGGAATTATTTCCGCATTTAACTTTCCTGTTGCCGTTTACAGCTGGAATGCAATGATTGCTGCTGTTTGCGGTGATGTTGTGATCTGGAAAGGATCGGAAAAGACTCCGCTCTGTTCCATAGCCGTTCAGAAAATTATCGGTAATGTTTTGGAAGAGAACGATCTGCCCGAAGGTATTTTTAACATGATCACCGGAGCCAGAGAGGCCGGTGAATGGCTCACCACGGATACCCGCGTGCCTTTGATCTCAGCCACCGGTTCTATTCCCATGGGAAAACAGGTGGCACAAACTGTAGGTGCACGACTGGGTAAAACCATCCTTGAACTGGGAGGTAACAATGCGATCATCATCAGCAAAGAAGCAGATGTTGAAATGGCAACCCGGGCTGTTGTATTCGGATCTGTTGGCACCTGCGGCCAGCGGTGTACATCCACGCGCCGGCTGATTATTCATGAGGATATTTTTGATACAATTAAAAACCGGCTTATGAAAGCCTATGAAAGTGTTTCAATCGGTGATCCTCTTGATAAAGACACGCTGGTTGGGCCTATGATTGATAAAGAAGCTGTGAATCAAATGCAAAAAGCATTGGAACAGGTTGAAAAAGAGGGGGGTACCGTTTTATACGGAGGTGAAGTTCTCACGGAAATGAAAGGCAATTTTGTCCGTCCGGCAATATGCGAAGTTGAGAATCACTACAGTATTGTGCAGGAAGAAACCTTTGCACCGATCCTTTATCTTATTCGATATAAATATCTCGATGAAGCACTAAAATATCATAACGGTGTGAAGCAGGGCCTCAGCTCAGCCATGTTTACCCTAAACCTGCGGGAAGCCGAAAAATTTCTGAGTGCCGGTGGCAGTGATTGTGGAATTGCCAACATCAACATAGGCACAAGCGGAGCGGAGATCGGCGGGGCTTTCGGTGGTGAAAAAGAGACCGGCGGAGGAAGGGAGTCAGGTTCCGATGCCTGGAAAGCTTATATGCGGCGTCAGACAAACACCATTAACTGGGGCGACGGTATGCCGCTTGCGCAGGGGATTGAGTTTGATGTGTAAATGTTCTCTGGATTACTGGCTCCTGCGCAGAAAAGAGAAATCACGACAGAGTGCCTGAAAAAAATCAACTCAGCTGATCAATTACGCGAAAACTTTCCGGGCCCATTTGAAAAAGAAGATCGTAAGCAGAGCACCACGGTTCGAAACCGTCAAAATGCTGATGATAGACAGGATGTTTAAATTCCGGATCTGATCTCATTTCAGCCTGACGCATGTAATGGCGGCTGTCATGTTCCTGGTAAAGAACATCGGCTCCCAGGTTACGAACTAACACATCGGGATTGGAGTCGAATTCGGACAGACTGCTTGCAAATTGTTCTTTTTCTTTTAATTGGAGATCAAGATACGTATAAAGCCTGTGCCTGAGATACAAATTAAACGGAAGCAGGTATTTAAATTTCCGGGCTGATTCAAAATCAGCTTTGATTTCCGGGTCATAAAAATCAAAATAAAGTGAGTTGCGATAGTTAAACGCAAGTGAACGGAGAAGGGGAGTGATCCAGTCAAAAGTGTGATCAATGCGTACATCCCGGATCAGTTTTTTGCGGTCATCCGTCATCACCGGGATATTGATGTAGTCAGTACCGTCGGGGGTGCGGATAACAGCTCTGTGAGTGCGGCCTTTCCGGGACCATTGCTCATTGTCGGTCAGCAAAATATTGTCAGCCTTCAGCAGACAGGCAAGATCATAAAGATTTGGTGCAAACAGGGGTTGCATCAGGGCGAGCTTCATCAGATCATGTAATTCATTCGGGTATATAGTCGTCAGGATTTGGCTGCCGTCCGAATTTCATAATTACAATTGCCATCACCACGATTCCAGCTGGGTAGATGAGCAGCCAGTGGATATCAAATACCACTACAAAAATCAGTGCGGCAATTGAGATTAATCCACCCACAGTGGCATATGGTAACTGTGTACGTACATGTTCCACATGATCACACTGACTTGCAATAGAACTTAAAATAGTGGTATCGGATATCGGCGAACAGTGATCGCCCCAGACAGAACCTGCCAGAACGGAACTTACGCTTGCATAAATAACGGTCAGTGTGACTTCAGGATCGAGGCCGGCATCTCCGCCAAGTTTCCACGCCAGCGGCAAAACCAAGGGCATTAATATTCCCATAGTTCCCCAGCTTGAACCTGTGGCAAAGGCAGTTAATGCAGATATAATCATAACCAGTACCGGGATCCAGAGAGGATTCAGAACTTCTCCGAATATGGATACGAGGTAATCAGCCGTTCCAAGATCAACCGTCTGGGCACTGAGGGCCCAAGCCAGAACGAGAATTAATACGCCGTTAAACATCACATGCATTCCCTTGAACATGCCATCCAATGCTTCATCAATAGTTAGCAGCCGGCGCGAAACAGACATAAGGATTGCTATAACCACTGCGAGCAGCGAACCCCATAACAGTGCTGCATAAGAATCTGCCGTGGCAACAATATCTTGCACGGATGATCCTTCACCCGTTATAAAAAGACCGCCGATCACCCCGAATATCAGGGTAAGTATTGGAATTGCCGCATTCGACCAATGTGAAACTTTTTCAGTCGGTTCCCTTTCGTCTTTGGCTTCGTGATAGATATGATATTCATCAAATTCCGGATCATGTTTGGCTTTATATAAATTTTCTCTTGATGTAAGCATAGGACCGAAATCGCGTCCGCTCCATGCAATCATCAGAACAAAGATAATCGTAAAAAAAGCATAAAAATTATAAGGGAGTGATTGAATAAAAACACTGTATGCGGCTTCATTAAACCCGCTAATACCTTGTTCAGCAGAATCTATGTAACCAACCATGGCGCCAATCCATGTACTTATCAGCGCAATCGTAGCAATAGGTGCCGCTGTTGAATCAACCAGGTAAGCAAGCTTAGCCCTGCTTATCTTCAGTTTGTCGGTAAGCGGGCGCATTGTATTCCCAACGACCATTGTGTTAGCATAGTCATCAAAAAATATAATGAATCCCATCAGTGCGGTTACGAGCTGGCCTTTTACTTTTGTTTTTATATAGTTAGAAATAACCGATATGATGCCTCTTGTTCCACCATTATCTGTAATAACTCCAACAATCCCGCCAATCAGCAAACTGAAAATTATAATACTCATGTGATCTGCATCCGCTGTAGCAGGCACAATATATTCTGTGAGACTTGTGAAAAAAGTTGTGAATACTGACAAAAAGCCCATACCACTTACGAGCCAGGTTCCCATCCAAATCCCAACAAAAAGGGCCAGCAAAACCTGGCGAAAAGCAAGTGCCATAATAATTGCTGCCAGCGGCGGAAGCAGGCTCACCCATGTTCCGTAAACACCGATTACCGTGTCACTGGCAACAGCTGATGCATGTAGTGCCCAAAAACCTGATGCTAAAAACAGGATAATTATAGCGATTGCATATTGTCTGATTTTCTTCATTCCTCATGTATGCCTTTTCAAATCAAATTTTAACAGGGGTAAAATAGAAGGTTTTATTTATAATACAAGATGTGAGAGATTAGCTGTACAATAGATTCTTATATATAATTAAGTAGCAAAGATATAACAGCTCCTTTTTTCATACAGTTTTCAATAAACGCATTGAATAAAGGCAAAATGTTAAGTATTGTATATATAAATAACTAACTCCATAAAAAGGTTTTTTGAATTCAATAAACAGATACGGCCGGAAATTTATCACAAGAAGAAAAGAGCTTGTGGAAAATTTACGGAAGAAAGGAATAGAAGATGAGTCTGTTTTGCAGGCAATTAATCGGGTGCCACGCCACCAATTTGTAGACACAGCTCTCGAAAACCGTGCATACGAGGATAATGCTCTTCCTATCGGAATGGGACAAACCATTTCACAACCCTACACAGTTGCAGCTCAAACAGAACTGCTCGAGGTTGATGAGGGGTACAAAGTTCTTGAAATAGGAACCGGATCCGGTTATCAGTCTGCAATACTTTGTGAGCTGGGGGCAAAAGTGTACAGCGTGGAGCGTCATAAAGAGTTGTATGAAAGAGCTAAAGACATTTTAAATAGTCTTGGATATAAAGCTGAGCTGAAATTGGGTGATGGTACAAAAGGATGGAGTGCATATGCACCTTACGACAGAATTGTTGTTACCGCCGGTGCACCTGTAGTTCCGGCTGATTTAATCGATCAACTTGCTGTTGGTGGCAAACTGGTTATTCCGGTTGGCTCTGAATACACTCAAACAATGATGAGGATCTCAAAAACATCTAAGGATTCATATGAAGAAGAACATTTCAGACACTTTAAGTTTGTCCCTCTGATTGGAGAGAAGGGATGGGATATGTAATTTCCGTTCTCATAAAAGCTTCGCTATGTTCAGCTGCTATTCAGATTTAATTTTTTAAAAATTTTTGTATTCTGTATAAATCATTGGCAGAATAATACTTACGCAATATAATTCTCATTGTTAAACTCTCCGGATTTTGGGAACAGGAACAGCATTCCATCTGTTTAATAGGCATCTCTGATTGATAAAATATTAATCAGAATATCTAACCCAAATATAAAACAGGAATAATGAAGATCATATCCAACATAGCATTAGCAGCTATAGTATTTACAGGGCTTGCGTTTATGCCCATTCAGAATAGCGATACAAAAGTAGGCAAGAGCGACAAAAATATTGTAGAACTTGCTTCAGAAACACCCTCCCTCTCAACATTGGTTCAGGCTGTGAAAGCTGCCGGGCTTGTTGAAGTACTACAAGGCGACGGGCCTTTTACCGTTTTCGCTCCAACGAACGAAGCCTTTAGTGCACTGCCGGATGGCACACTTGAAAACTTGCTGAAACCGGAGAATAAAGACCAGCTGGTACAAATTCTTACTTATCACGTTGTAGCTGGTAAGGTAATGTCAACAGACCTTAGTGACGGAATGTCTGCTGAGACTGTTGAAGGAAGTGAAATTGATATTTCAGTAGGAGATAATGGAGTTGGAATTAATAATGCATCCGTTGCCATTGCTGATATTGAAGCGTCGAATGGAGTTGTTCATGTAATCGATACTGTAATACTGCCGTAAGATGTATTAAAATTTACTTTTAGATATAGTTAAGGACAAAGAGCCCGGAGAGATCCGGGTTTTTTTATGTTATGGTGATGATTTTTTTCCTCAGATGAGATTTACCTTCATTGAAAACATGCAAAATGAATGGCTGTTGAATTGCGGACTTTTTTCGTATGTGTGGTTAGAAAAGTAATCACTCCAAACTCTGAAAAGTTTTCAATTCGTTTTTTTAAATATCTATTACCGTCTGCTTTAGCTGACGGAGAATTAAAAAGCAAGAAGGAAGTGGCTTTAGCCACAATCGGCTTAAGAAACTCATTTTATGGTATTGTTTTTTATACAAAACACCCAATGAATCCAAATGCGTACCCAACTCATTGGTTTATCTCTCGTTTATTTTTCTGTTATGAAACGAGGATGTTCGTCCTTTTTGAGGAGTTATTTACCCCTTCTTTTAGTATAAACCTAAAAACACCTGTTCCTTACAGTTTATATATGTGTTTTTTTAAATTACATGTTACTGAATGATTCACGTTCAGATGTGGCTAAAGCCACTCGTTTTCTGGACGTTGCTTGTCCGTCAGCTAAAGCAGACGGTAATAGATATCTCTGGCTTTTTTGTAGCCTTTTTTCCCGAAATATATCAAGAGACTTTCAGTTCCTCAAACCGCTAAACAGGGACCTTTTTTCACTTCTGCCGAATTTGTTGCTTTCTTAGTCATCATTTTTCACAAAACCCAACACTGTCAGACCCAGTAAGTGATTATATGTTTCGATCGACATTTCATATTTGACTTAACACTAAATTACCAAACTTACACAAAATTATTTGCGAGAAATGGGGGTTAGTACCGGGCATAACAGGTAACATATTTCTTCAACGAAAAAACCCCGACAGTCTGTGAAAGGCCGCCAGGGTTTAATAAGGATTTATCTGTTTTTCAGAGCATTTTCTTAATCCGGGTTCAGGATGTTATCAATTCTGGATTCCACATCTGCGAGGTGAACTCTTGTTGCGCGGTCACTCACCCTTGATCGTGTGCTCCGGGCATCCTGTAAGAGAGTTTCAAGCTGCTCGCGAACAATCGGCCGTATATCAGACTGACTTACGTTGATTGATGTAAATCCGAAAAACTGACGGAAGGCCGCTGGTATATCTGGCAGTTCTTCTGTCATCAGTGTCTCCATTTGTTCAATATAAGCTCTCTGGAGATTTCGCCTGTATACATCGATTGCAGCATTGTTTCTAAGTTCACTCCAGACCGTGCCGCGGAGATCGTCCATAAACTCAAAAGGAGTGTAGGTATCTTCGGCCCGCTGGTCATATTCAATCAGCCTTGCAATTCGTTGCGGACTGAGTACATTTTCGAGGACAGCTACCTGCCTGCTCCTGAAACTGTCTACAAAATCAGCCTGGTTGATTTTACTTAGAATTTCATCATTAACAGCCCATGTTGGAGATGAGAAAGCATGACGTCCCAAAAAGTCCATGGCGCGTTTTTGAGTCTCTTCTGGTACAAACTCATATACAGGGCCTTCCTGGTCAAATGTTTTGTTTGTTTCAAAAACACCGCCGAGATTTTGGCTCACGTGGCCCATATACCGGCTCCACTGGCCAAGAACCTGGCCGTACAAGATTTCCAGTTCATCAAAGTTTTCACCTTCCTGACGTGTCCATTCAATGAGTGCATCTGTAATCACCTGAAGGTTTGCCAGGCCATAGCTGCTTGCTTTCATGGCATCATCGCCAAGATCTTCATTTTGTGAACGGGGGTCGATTTTGCTTCCAGTCTGCCGCCCGTAAAAGAATACCGGGTCATCTGCACGTTCCAGAACCCATTCATGCAAAATTTCCTCTTGTTCTTCAAGAGGAGTATCACCAAACCATGTATATCCCCATTTGATTGCCCATTTATCATAGGGGCCGACACGCGGATGAAAGTTGGTTACACCGTCATCAGGTTGTGCTATATAGTTGAAGCGGGCATAGTCCATAATCGATGGCGCTGTTCCATGCGTATCTGTGTATGACGGAGACCGAAGTGAATCTACCGGTACTGCATAGCTGGAACCCCAGTTATGAGGATGTCCCAGTGTATGGCCAACCTCGTGAGCAGAAACAAAACGGATTAATTCACCCATCACTTCGTCATCAAACTCAACAGCACGGGCTTCAGGGTTAGCTGCAGCTGTTTGAACAAAATACCAGTTACGAAGTAGGCTCATCACATTGTGAAACCATCCAATTGCCGAGGTTAAAATCTGCCCGGATCTCGGATCGTGAACATGCGGGCCAAATGCATTCGGTATCGGTGAAGCAAAATAACGAATAGTCGGGTACCGAACATCCTCAAGGCTGAAATCAGGATCTTCTTCCGGAGTAGGTGCCATTTTGCCCATAATAGCATTTTTAAAACCGGCTTCTTCAAAAGCAACCTGCCAGTCATCAACACCCTTTATCAGCCATTCTCTCCATTTCTTCGGAGTGGCCGGATCAATATAAAAGATAATAGGCTCCTCGGGCTCCACAAGTTCTCCGCGGAGATAGGCTTCTTTATCTTTCGGAACCAGTTTCCAGCGGGTCACATGACTCACCTCTTTTGCTTTTTGTGCATCCGCTCCGTAATCAATTTTATTTACAGTAAAATAACCAACACGCGCGTCCGGTTTTCGTGGTTGCATCGGCTCTTCCGGCATTAGCACCATACTGTGATTGATCTCTAAAGAGATTGTATTCGCATCCGAATTGGATGGAGGATTACCGGCTTCATATGTTAAAAGATGCCTGGCTTCGATATTCTCGGGATAACTGTTGATATGCTCAATAAATGTTCTTGAGCCATCCACACGCCGCACCTGGTATCGCTGTCTGGCACCTTGCTGTAAGCCAAGCGCCGGCACATCGGATGTAAAGAGACTGGTAATTTCAATAACTGTACCTGTTGAATCTTCATTCAGAGCCTCAATATCAAAGGATGAAAGTATAGGCTCAAAATTGGAATTTCTGACAGCTTCAAAAATGGGAAGTGTATCACTTGCCACATTTTCAAAAGAGACGCGCCGAAGAAGTATTTTATCATCTTTACGTTCCCATCGTAAAGACTGAGTGTTGTTTTTCATACCGCCAAATTGTATACCGTCGGCAGTTTTGGATATTCGTGATACCATCAGCACTTCACGCCCAAGCAGGGAATCAGGAATTTCATAGTAATACTTGTCTTTTTGCTTATAAACATTAAAAAGTCCCTCATCTTTCTCAGCGTCATCCTTAATTACTTCACTGAATGGTTTCATCTCTGTATCACCGTTTTTTCCCGGTGGTGTTGGTCGATCGCCGGCTGAAGGGCCATCATCTTTTGATGCTGACCCGAAGACTCCACAACCCGCCATTACGAATAGTGAAAGGCTCATTATCAACATCTTTCTAATTGATGCATTCATATTGTATCTATTGGTTTATTTATGTTAGAATCGTAGTCCATGAAACTGCAATGATTGACTTTCCAAATCAAGTAAAATTAATGCCCGCTTGTAAAAAGTTGATAATGAATGTAAGAGGGTTAAAGCTCAAATTGAGTTACTCATTCAAATAGACAGAAACCGGAAACCATTGAAAAGTTATAATCTCAATTCAAAATTGAGAATTCATCATTTATCATTCGCGTAACATTTTTTCAGAAATGGGATCATATAATCAGCAAGCCAGTCAAACATTTCTCTTTGATAGCGCCGTGAGCCATTTCCGCGACTGTTATCTGACGTAACAGCTATGACTGATTCGAGTTCGGGGATCAAAAGAATATATTGCCCGCCGTTGCCCCAAGCAAAAGCAATGTGATAACCTGCGATTTTGCGCCGCCACCACAAATAACCATAGTCATACGGATTATAATTACTCCGGGTATAGATCTTAAACGAATCAACGATCCACTCTTCAGGTACAATCTGTTTACCGTTATACATTCCCATATCCATCACCATTTGACCAATTTTGAGCATATCAGCCGGCCGCAGTGCCATATTGTTTCCGCCCATATAGTACCCTTGAGGGCCGCGATCCCATCCGCCCGGCTGAATATCCATCGGACCAAACAGGTAACGGACTGCAAAGTCACGGGTGCTCATACCGGTTGCTTTTGTCAGAATTGCAGAGAGTATATGTGTGGTGCCGGTGCTGTAAATCATTTTTCCGCCCGGGCGATCTTCCAGCGGCTGATTAAAAACAAAATGGATCCAGTTGCTATTCAGAACCCAGCGCCCGTAATTGTGAAAACTGGTAGTTTCAAGGCCCGTTCTCATGGTCAGAAGGTCTTTGATAGTGATCGACTCTTTTACTGAATCGGGATTAGATTCAAAGTAATCCGGAAAGAATTCAGCGATTGTCTGATCCGTGCCGCTCAGAAATCTCTCTTCAATAGCAATACCGGTGAGCAGTGAAAGAATGCTTTTGGATGCCGACTTGATGTTATTCGTGCGCCGGCTGCTCATTTGGCCAAAATAATTTTCTATTACAGGCTCACCATTTACCTGGACAAGCAGGCTATTGACCGTTCCGATCTCTCTGAAAGTGTCGGTCAGTTCGCCGGGATTTAGCGTATCGTCAAAAGCTTCTTTATAATCGGGAGAATTGGAATCAGCGAAGCCATCAGATAGCCCGTGAAACATCAGAAATAATAAAATTGCAGATATAAATACTCTCACAGCAATGTTACAATATTGGGTTGCTTATGCAGAGCGAAATTACAAAAAGAATTTGTTCGTTTCCGGAAAGCAATATCTTTTTACTTCAGGATTATAGTCGCAATAATAAAAAACCCAATTCTGATTTAACTTAAAATTCATTTCAATTCATCAGAATTGGGAAAGTCAACAAGCGAAAACCGGCTGATTTTAATTTATGGGAAACCGAACACCCGCACCGATCACAAGCTGGTCGGCATCGCTTACAATGTATTTGATCTCAGCATAGAGGGATCCAAAGTTAACATCATATTCGCCGCCAATTCCCAGGTTGAGTCCGAATTCTGAATCAGAAGCTGATCCGCCTCCAAAAAAGTCATTGCCGTCAAAGTCAAAATTTACGGATGTGATATTTATTCCCGCCAATCCATATGCTCTTTTGCCTTCATCTTCCACAAAGATATAGTTTCCGTTGAAGTTGAGTTCCCAAACCGTGAGTTTTGCACCACCTTCCTTGTCCGGAAAGTAAAATTTGAAGTTGGCACCGGCACGTATTTTTTCATCAAATGAATAATATCCGCCGGCATTGATTCCAATACTGTTGTCCAGATCTCCTTCACCGATTCCGCTGCCGAAAATAAGTCCGCCTCCGACTTTGATATCGCCTTTCTCGCTTTGAGCCATCAGTTGCGTTTGTAAAGAGAAGATTAACAGCAGAGAAATTCCAATGCAATTAATTACTTTTTTCATAAATCCACTTATTATTATAGTTAGTATTGATTTTGAAACCTTTTTTTGGTCTCAATACTGTATGCGTATTTTTTTTCTGATAAACTTCATTTTTTTTATAATCAGCCCTGCAGAACAGATTATTTACAAGTTTGAATATTAGACGAACCAAATCTGACCCTGCCGGTATGCTACAGGAAGCTATCCCGGATTATTCCCAAATCACTTTAACAGCCTCGACGAATTGAACATAATCCCGATATCAGGCAGTGACTGTGCTGCAGCTGCAAGAACCGGCGGCAGAAAACCGAAAGCCGCCAAGGTAAGGCCGGCTACATTGTACAAGCCTGTAAATCCAAAATTTCCCTTTATCACTCTCATGGTTCGCTGTGACATTTCAAATAGCCGGGGAACCAGCATCCAGTCATCGCGCATCAGGGTGATGTGTGCGGTCTCGATTGCCACGTCGGTTCCCTTTACTCCCATTGCGATGCCCACATCCGCCTGTGCCAGGGCGGGAGCATCGTTAACACCATCGCCGATCATGACCACTTTATGTCCTTTTTGCTGGTAACTTTTTACGATCTCAATTTTATCTTCAGGCAGCAATTCAGCCCGGTACGGGATCGAAAGCTTTTCAGCAAGTTGTGCGGCAGTTGTTTCATTATCTCCCGTAAGCAGTTCAATATGTTCAATACCACTTTTCCTGATTTGATTGATGGCATCCCGAACTTCGGTACGCTCTTTGTCGCGTGCTGCCAGGATACCGGCCGGCTCACTATTACGCCTGACAATCATCACCGTTTTCCCCTCTTTTTCAAGATCACGAATTTGTTTATTGACAGAGGACGTATTTTCACCTCGTTTATTTGTGACGGATATTTCCATTTTGTCAAAGCCGGCAGTTACACCGCTGCCGGGAACCGCTTTAAATCTGTCGGGCTTGCGTAAGGTGAGATTGTATTCCCCTGCCTTTTGAATAATAGCTCTTGCCAGGGGGTGCTCAGAATACTGTTCTGCACTGGCTGCCAGCTGCAGCAGTTCACCTTTGGAAATGCCGTTAAGGGGAATCATATCTGAAATTTCAGGCTCACCGAATGTGAGGGTACCCGTCTTGTCGATCAGCAAAACGTCAGCCACAGCCAGCTTTTCCAGGTACCGGCCGCCCTTGATCAGCAGTCCCTGTTTAGCACCGGACCCAATTGTAGCCAGCAGTGCAACCGGGGTGGCAAGTGCAAACGCACAGGAACAGGCCACAACCAGAACGGCTACGGTCGACATCACATCCTGCCTGAAAACATAGGTAAGAATAGCAATCAGGAGTACGACCGGAAGATACCATGCTGAAAATTTCTCGGCATATTGCTGGATTTCGCCCCGGTTGGCTTCGGCTTCCTCCACAAGGCGGATGATCTTTCCGAATGTCGTGTTTTCACCGGCAGCCGTTGTTTTCACGGTAAGCCTTCCTCCCTGCGCAAGTGTGGCCGCATACACGTTATCACCGGCTGAAACCTCCCTTGGCATGGATTCGCCCGTGATGGCTGACTGATCTACTGCAGCAAATCCCTCGGAGACAACACCGTCAACCGGAATTTTGCCGCCGGGTCGAACCAGTACTATATCTCCTTTCTTTACTTCCAAAACCGGGATTTCAGTTTCCTTCCCATCTCTGATAACGGTTGCTTTCTGCGGGGCAAACCGGGTTAGCGACCGTAATGAATCCCGTGCTTTGTCGGTCGTAAAACCTTCGATATAATCCCCGGTGCGCATAAAAAAGACAACGATAGCCGCTGTGACCCACTCGCCTGCAGCCAGGGCAGCCAGGGCGCCTACAGCCATCAGTGCGTGGGCAATCACACGACCCTGGAAAGCAGCCACGAGCACTTTTTTAAATACGTTGTATCCCATCAAAAGCACAAGGATTACACCGGCCCAAAAAGGGATGAACTCTGTCATCGACTCAAAAAGCCCGAGCCATTCACCTGCAACCACGACAAAAAGTACGCCCCCGAACACAATACCAAACAGGTTTAAAATCTTGCGCGCTTTTTGGTCCAGAGCATCCTGGCCTTTTTCGGAGTCGGATTTTGTGTTTGCTTCAGCCACTTCATATCCCGCATTTCTCACGGCACGGACGATTGCATCACGAATTTCCTTCCCGTTTTTAGCCTGCACCATCGCTTTTTCGGATGAAAGCAAGACCTCTGCTTTTGTCACTCCCTCTACTTTTTCGATAGATTGTTTCACAGCCCTGGCGCAGCCGGCGCAGTCCATGCCTTTAACGGGGAGTTCGATGGTGTGATTGTGGTTATTTGAGTTCATTTGGGTGTGTGCTTAGTCCCCGGTACACACCCCTGGCTACCCATAATCGCCTGATGGCGTTATGGTTACCCTGTCCCCTCTCCCCGACACTCTTAAAATCGTGTACGGGACAGGCGAGAGGGGACAGACTCTTTCAAAACGCCGAAGGCGATTTTGAAAAGGCAGGGGTGTGTGCCCGATGTGGCAACTTGTCATCTTCATAAAACTCATCATCTCTTCTTCAGTTTATACTTCCTGTATCCAAAAAAGAAAACGGCAAGGCCGATAAAAAACACCGGCAGGATTACATAATCAATATAGGCAGTATAGGCGGCAATGCCGGCAAATGCAAAGCCCCAAACCAGCAAAGGTGTAAAGCAGCAAATACCCGCCACAAGAGCTGTCCAGAAGCCGGCTTTTGTAAATTTATTGGCTTTTATGATTTGAAATTCAGACATCATTCAGCAACATTCACTGTTTCTTTTTTGTGAAGGCGGACATTTAGTATCACCATAAGAACAAAACACACAGCAATCACCCGGCCTGGGTTTTGAAACTTTTCCACACGAGGGGCATTCCCAAAAAAACATACAGGCATCTTCCGGCATATTTTCTTTCTTTGTTTCTCTGCATTCGGGGCATGTGATTTCGGATACAAGCTTTATCTCATTCATCTGATTTGTTATCTCCGGTTAATGCTTTCAAAATGGCACACGATTCATCCGCATTCTCAGCCTTGCATCTTGCAATTAATTCATCGAGTGCATTTCTGATTTCGACCAGGGTTTCAATTTTTTTGGTAACTGCTCTTCTTTTCTTTTCGGCATGCGCCCGGACAGCGCTGCAGTCGGTAGTCGCATCCACTTTCAGATCCAGCAATTCACGTATTTCTTTCAGTGTAAAACCCAGTTCCTGTGCGCGTTTGATAAACCGGATCTGTTCGATATGAATTTGTGAAAATTCACGGTAGCCAGACCTGCGCCTTGCCGGCGGTGATATCAATTTGATCCGTTCATAGTAGCGAACCGTTTCCCTGTTCACGCCGGCAAGCTCAGCCGTTTTACCGATTTTATAGGTATTGCTATTCAAAATCTCGGTTTAATTAATTTTTTCCATGGTTTTCCCGCAACAGTATCTCGGGTTTTGGGTCCCGCTGCAACTTTCAGGTGCACTTTTTGTTACGCTTACTTCGCATCCACAACTTTTGTCAGGACATCGATAAATTTCTCCTTTCTTCAACGGCATAAAACCTCTGTTCTTTTTAATTCGAATTTCAATTCATCTGTAATATAAGGGTTGTAGTATGGTACAGAGTCAAGTGGTTGATGAAAATTGATTTTATTGCCGATCATGATTATAGAACCGTAGAACCGTGGAATTGTAGAATTGCATTTTTTTAAACGCGGCCATAAATCAAAAATCATTTCAAGCCGAGGGATCGGGATTGTGCTCCGAGCCGAAGGTAATTCTCGCGAGGTGAAAATTACACAGAAGTCAACGCGTTCTCATCGCACTTAACAATTCGACATCCACCCATCACCCTGTCTCTCTTTCTCTTCGTCTCTACATCTACCATTCTCTCAGTTCCTGCTTTAGTTTGCGTCGTATCCAAGATTGAATTATTATCTGATATTCAGATACGAACATTTTTCTGAAAAAGACATATTAGCATAATATTTTCAAGTTTATGTGGTACAAAAATATCAGAGCGCAAAATTTTCTGATCCTTGCTTTTTCATTATTTGGAATTGTGGGTTCCGCCTATGTTTTTAACCTGAAGTCAGAATTAAGTTTTGAGGAAAGACGCCAAATAGAGACAGAAGTTTTTTCCATTTTAGTCGATTACATAATCTCTTATCCAAAGACAAATATAGATTACATCTTTCTTAGTATTTCTGGCTCAGACCCGTCTCCGGAAATTTTAAATAATATCTATGGCCGTAAGTTAACTGTAGAACCGATCTCTTCTTCAAAAATTATGTTTGGATTCTCCGCACCTGTTGTTCATAAATCAGATATAAGCAAACGAGGCATCCAAATAGATCTGAAAATACTTAATAAAGAACCAAACGGACACGTGAAAGTGCTAACCTCCTTTTATCAGGACAAAGAAACTAAGGAAACTTATGAGTATACACTTTTCAAGAATGATGGAATCTATCGGGTTAATTCAGTAAAACGACCTGAGCGTATTCTTTTTGGACAGAAGCTATAAAAAGGGTGGGCCCGCCAGTTAAGAGAAGCATCTGCATCGGTTGCTATCTTTACTTGATTCAGGCAAGTTTGAAATTAATCTATCGAGTAGCTGCCATGAATACATTAAGCGTCAGATTACGCGATTCATTGTACAAAAAATTAAATGAACTTGTTAAAATGATATTGCCGTTTCAGTACTTGCAGCAGAAAACCCATGTAAAGTTATTCGAAGTTTGAAGAAAACATACTAATTTACTCCATACGACAATTAATACGCTGGTTGAGTAAGCAGTCTAAATTTCATCATGAAAAATCGAAATTCAATTGTAAGAACAAGTACAATTTCCGTGGCGCTGGCAGCTCTGTGCTGGGGGTTATCGGGCGGGATCGGCGGTATTCTTATCGCCGATGGCTGGGATGCGTTCGTGGTTTCGTTCTACCGGGGCGCAATCGGGCTGCTGTTTGTCCTGGCCTGGCTGTTGCTGCAACCGGGTGGCAGCGGACTTGCAAGCAGCCGGTTATGGTTCTGGTCAGTGATTGCCGGTTTTGGTGTGGCAGGTAACTTCGCGTTCTATTTTATGAGTATCGACCAGGGAAGTGTTGCGGTTGCGGCTACGCTGATGTACTGCGCCCCGGTGTTTGTGTATCTGGTGTCGTTCGCACTTAAGCTTGAAAGGCCAACGGTCCTGAAATGGGCTGCGATTGTGGTAGTGATGCTGGGTATCGTATTGCTTACCCAAATTTATGATGTCGGTGCAGGCGGTATTACGCTTGCCGGTGTGGGCGCCGGGCTGCTTGCCGGCTTGTCCTACGCGGTATTCATTTTTGGTTTCAAGTATGCGGCGCCCCACGGCAGTCCGCAGGCTATTCTCACGATAGCGTTTGCGGTACTTGCCATCATCCTTGTTTGGCCGGGCGATTCGGGCCAAACCATGGCAGTCCTGAGTACACCGGATTGGCCATTTTTCGTATTACTGGGAGTGCTTGGCGCAGGATTATCATTCATTCTTTACATCGTAGGCCTGAATCATACCGCTCCGGCCGTGGCTTCAATTTTAGCTATGGTCGAACCGGTCACCGCATCATTGTTCGGTGTTGTGATTTTAAACGAAAGCCTGGCTGGTTCTCAATTTTTAGGTATGGGTCTGATATTGGTCACAGTAACAGCACTGAGTGTAAATTCGAGCTCCGGATAGAAACAGGTTTTGATGAATATCAATGTGAAGATGTCCGGGCCATGATACAATTTTTTTATTAATGCCTCTGAGTTTCTTACTTGAAAATCAGGTACCGGCATTATTTAACGATTACAAAACAAACCATGGAACACAAAAACTGGAAATGTCCAAAATGCCAAAACAAGGAATTTGAAACCGATTTGCTTCAGGCTACCGGAGGAGGCTTTACAAAATTCTTCAATATTCAGAGCAAAAAATATACGACTGTAACTTGTATACAGTGTAAGTACACGGAAATCTATAAAGCTGAAACTTCCCGGCTGGAAAACATCCTGGATTTCTTTGGCAATTAGACTCTATCCATCAGGAAAAATGAATGAAAACCCCTTCAGAGGTTGTTCTGTTATTAAATGAATACCAAGAGAATACGAATTCAACATGCATTTACTTAAAACAGAGGAGATTTTTAAATTAGTTTCCGATATCATACATAAAGAGACACAACAACACGAAAACCATCTCGATCTAACCGTTTCCGAAATTTACTCTTTTACCGGTCCGGGTTCACTTGATTTCGGAGGCAGCGAATTCCAGCCTGCGAAAACGGAAATGATAAAGCCTGAAAAGGATGATCCGAAACACGATTACGGGTGGTGGAAACTGACAGGCGGGATTTATAAAGCTGTCTTTAATGAAAAGATAAACCAATTGGATCAAGCCACCCCCGTCATTTCACTTCATGAGCACGCTAAAAAAGCGGGAATCATAGGAAATGAAGGATTTGTATCGGAAGAAGATAGTAGCCGGTTGTCAATTAATTTTATTGTTCCGGAAACAGGCTGCAATATTAAAGAGAATGCTAGAATGGCTGCGCTTTATGTGTTGACATAAATCTGATCAATCTATATTCTTAAGGTAACTCGACAGATTTCAACCAGAAGCATATGAATCCCTGTGCAACTGGCCTTTCAGGCTGACCCACAAATCGAATGATGTAATCTATGTCAACTATTGAACTATCCGATGAAATGTTATCCATGCTCGAAATGGCGCTTGATGATAATAGTTTTTTGAGTGATTGGTATTTTGACCGGGAAACGAATCAGGTAACTTTTATATCTGACGAAGGCGATCCGGACATGGAGAAAGAATTACGGCATAATATTGAAGAAGATACTGAAAGTGAACGGTTCATCTACATTAGTCCGGTGCCAAGCTCTGAGAACTGGCAGCAGATGGAGGATTTCATCCTGGAACAGGAGGATCTGGATGACACCGTTCAGTCGCTGCTTCTAACAGCCATCCGGGGGAGTGGTGCATTTCGCAGGTTCAACGATGCGATTGACGATGTGGGGATCCGGGACCGCTGGTATGCTTACAAAAACAGGCTGGACCGGGAAAAAGCTCTCCGTTGGCTGAAAGATCATGAATTGATTTCAGAGGAAAGTGTGGCCAAAGGGCTTAAGATGCTTGAAGATGCGGTGGCCCGGCGAAAACGGATTGAAAATGCCAAAAAGGCGATGAAAAAAGGGGCACAGGTGATTTGCAGCGAGACACACGGACATGCAGATAAAATCACGCCGGGGAAAACATATGATATTCTGGACGAACGGCCGCTTGATCAGCTCATCAGGATTAAAGATGACCGCGGCAAAATCGTATGGCTGCCGAAAAGCCATTTTGACCTGGTTTGAAGTTGAGTGACAAAGCGTTGTTATTTCAAGAAGCAGGCATTTTCAATTCTTATTCCACTTCGGTTGAAATCCTCTTATTTTTCCGGAAACTTGTTATCACATCCATAAATAATTATCGTACATGAACCTGAATGATTTTGAACAGCACATCGATTTTACAATCCTGGGCAGAGGTAAAGATTATTTTATTAATGGCGCTGTTTCTGATCCGGAAGAGATTGAACCGGGCCACTGGTTTGCATCTGTGTACGGTTCCGACGTTTATTCGGCAGGAATTGTACTGGATCCGGATGATCAGGAGATACTGGACTGGCACTGCAGCTGCCCTTACGATCATGGCCCGGTGTGTAAACATGTGGTGGCACTTTTGTACACCCTTTCCGAAAATGCAATAGAGAATGGAAACCGGACTGTGAATAACAAAGCCGGATCGTCGAAACCGGCCAATTTTCAGGAAATTATAGATGGGGTTTCAAAAGAAGAACTATGGAAATTTATTCAGGAGGGAATGAAAGCCGACCCGCAGTTAAAAAACCGGTTTCTTGTCCATTTTGCAGAACATGCCACGGGGAAAGATCCGCAAAGAAAATACCGGACACTCATTAAGGGTTGTTACAATCAGGCCCTTCAACGCTCTGGATACGATTATATCGACTACTATTCCGCCGCGATATTTACCCGCCCGCTTTATGAACTAAATGAAAAAGCGGACCAACTTCTTGCATTGGAAAATATTCAGGAAAGCCTGGCGATTTGCAAATCCCTGATTGAAGAGGTGTCAGGCGTGATTGACACGATTGATGATTCGGATGGAGGCGCAGGTAATGTGATAACATTTTCGTTTGATACATTATCCAAGATGATTGCTGAAGCCGGTTTTAATGAAAAGGAGGAGTTGTTTGACTGGTGTCTGCAGGAATATTCAAAAACCAAATATGGTGATTTCGGATTCGAACATCATTTTCTTGAACTGATGCCGGGCCTTGTAGTTAATCCTGAGCAGGAAGAGCGCTTTCTCAATTTGATTGATAAGAAAGTAGATATAGTAAATGCATCGAATTATTCTGAATATGGAATAAAGATGCTTGTGCGGGCGAAAGTCGATTATTTTAAACGCAGCGGTAGGGATAAAGAAGCCGAAGAGCTTATCAACCGGTACAGCCATATTGCAGAATTTCGAGAGATGCAGGTTGAGATAGCTTTGGAATCTGGGAATACAGACCTGGCGAAAGAGCTTTGCCTGGAAGGAGTTGATATTGGAAAAAAGGAGAAACATTTCGGAAACATAAACCGCTGGTATGAATGGCTTTTCGAAATTGCAAAAAATCAGGAAGATATTTCAGAAATTCGCAAGTATGCTGAAATTTTGTTATTTAAGAATCACTTCAATATGGTGTGGTACCGGCAATTGAAAGCGAGCTGGCCTTCCGGGAAATGGACAGAAAAATGTGAAGAGATCATTGACAGAATTAAGGGGAATGACATGGAATGGTGGAGATGGCGTTCAGATTCACTTGCCGAAATTTATATTGAAGAAGGTTATTCGGAACGCCTGTTGAGATTAGCCCGCCTCAACTCAAATGATATCCGGTTTATCAGACAGTATGCCGGCCATCTGGCGGACGATTACCCCGAAGAAATCCTTACGTTTTATGAAAATGCAATCAAAAGTTTTGCCGAACAGACGGGACGAAAGTATTACAGAGAAGCATCAAGATATCTTAAAGAGATGTCAGAATTGGAGGGTGGAAATGATAAAGCTTGCCTTTTGTGCAAAGAGTTGCTGCAAACATATAACAACCGTCCGGCTATGAAAGATGAATTCCGGAAGAAGTTTCCGGGATGGGTATAAAATTTTATACTTGTTTTGATATGAAAACAATTCTTGCATAATATTGTCTTGATCTCACAACAATATGCGGTATTAATAATTTTTGGCCTTATCTGTTATATAAAAGACCTGACAGGTTTTTGTGAAACCTGTCAGGTCTCGCTTCAAAACAATAAATTTATCTTGTTCCGGCTTTGATTAGATTTCAACCGGCTTAAATTAATAAGATACCGGATGATGTTTTACGGTATTAAAACGCCATCAATCAGGTGGATTACACCATTGGTGCCTTCGAGATCTACTGTAATGACATTTGTTCCATTCACGGTGACTGATCCGCTGTCATTTACAATTGTAACATTTTCGCCATTAACCGTTCCAATTTCAGTAGTTCCTTCTGGAATGTCGCTGCTCGTAATGAGGTCTGGAATTACGTGAAATGTAAGCACATCAGATACTTCTTCATCAGACAATCCTTCCAGGGTATCCGAAATCTCATCAAAAGCACCATTTACGGGAGCAAAGATGGTAAATGGTCCATCATCCGAAAGTGTACCGGCTAAATCAGCAGCAATCACCAAATCTACCAGCGTTGTGAGATTAAAGTTCTTTTGTGCAATTTCGACTACGTTTAAAAATCGATTTGGCAGAAGTACCTGGTCTATTGCATGAATGGTACCATTTGAAGCATCAATATCGGCAGCAACTACATTTGAACTGCCATTAACAGTTACACCACCATTCACTGTTATAAAAAGGGCTTCTTCACTGAGTGCATCTGGTGCTTGTTGCTCTTCAAGATCTCCGGATTTAATGTCTGCACCAATGACATGATAAAGAAGTATTTCTTGAAGATCTTCTATTGAAAGGCTTTCCAAAAGACCATCAGGCAGTGCGGCAAATGCATCATCCGTTGGAGCAAAAACGGTAAATGGCCCTTCTTCCTGTAATGCGTCTGCAAGATCTGCATCTACAACAGCGTTTACAAGGGTATTGAAATCAAACCGTTTGATTGCATTATCAACGACTGTGCCAAACTCATCGGGCAACAGAACACTGTCTACAGCATGAATCACCCCGTTTGTTGCTTCAATATCGGCTGCAACTACGTTGCTTTTTCCATTAATGTTTACAGAACCGTTATCGGCAGAGATATAAAGTTCTTCACCATTCAGGGAAGCGGGGTTTTGCTGAGGTGCAAGGTCTCCGGCAAAAACCTCAGCTTCAAGGACATGATAAGTAAGAATTTGAGTCAATTGATCTGCTGTCAAGCTCTCTAATGTACCCTCGGGAAGAGCTTCGAATGCATCATCGTTAGGTGCAAATACGGTAAATGGTTCAAGAAATTGAAGCGTGGTTTTTAAACCTGTTGCTTCTACGGCCCCGAGAAGCGTTTCAAAGCCACCGGCTTCTTCGGCAACATCAATAATATTTGTTTCTCCCAGTGCCTTTCGAATTTCGGATGGTAGTAACACCTGATCGATGCCGTGCACAACGCCATTATCTGCGGTTAGGTCGGCTGCTACAACTTCAGCATCTCCATTTACAAAGACACCTCCATTTGATTGCAGTAAAAGCAGCTCTCCCTGAACGGACTCAACATCTGTTTGCGATGGTATACTTCCCGAAAGTGTGGTACCAGCTACGAGATGATATCTAAGAATTAATTCAATCTGATCGTCTGTAAGGCTGTTGAATACATCAGAAGGAATAGCTTCAAAAGCAGCATTTGTTGGGGCAAAAACTGTCAGCTCGACGTTTTGCAGATCAGAAAGCAAGTTATCCGGAACGATAGAAACCAGTGTGCTGAAATTGTCATCACTAGTCAAGACATCTGCAAGTGTTTGAGGATCCGGTTCATTTGAGCTTACGGGGTCATCATCACCACAAGCCTTTACAAAAAGCAGGCCAAGGGCTACTAATGCGATTAATATGTAATTAGAATTTAAAAAGTTTTTCATCTGTATAACCTCTGTTTATTTGTTCATTCGTTTTCTTTTGTGTTTACTATAATAACACATGAGAATCCGGAGGTGACTAGTGTCTTGTCATCTTCAATACAACGTTTGAGCGAAGAAAGTCATCGGAAGAGTTTTATTGAAAAGTCAAGCATTTTTGTATTCTTGCGCTGTTTTAGGGTTTACTCATCCGATGATTAGATATCGGTTAAAAACCAATCTGAACGCTCACGGATGGGGTAAATCCAGGCATACTTCTATCTCTGATCTCAAATTCTCTTTCTGAAATTTCGGTTGCAGAAAATTCTGCCTCTCTTGAGGGTACCAGGGTTTGATCGATTATATTTTGTAAATTCAATAGATTGACAAGATCTAATCGTATTTCAGCGTTCATTCCACCCGTCGGAACCTGATATATGAACCCTATGTCAAGTTGGTGAAAGGGCTTCAGCCGGTCATTTTCAGGTGTTAAAAAATCGCGGTTTCCTGCTGAGTTAAAATTGTGCAAAACAAGAAAATCGTAATAAGCTTGTCTAAATCCCCAGGTACGTCCAAAAATGCTCTGCCATTTGGTAATTACTGATAATCCCGGAGTGATACTGCCAAGTACCCGCGCCTGTATACGATGAGGCTCATTCCACGGCGCAGGCAGAACCCTTCCAAATTGTGATTCGTAATTTATCCTGGAAATGCTAAAATCGTACCCAAGTAGTAGCTGAAGATTCATATCCATCAAAATCTTTTGATACCTGAATCCGCCACCATAAGCATTCACGTCTGTCAGTTCTGCAAAAGATTCGATACCCGTGCGGCCCGCTCCGCCCACTATAAGGTTTCTATATGAAGTTATATAAGCTGAAGGCTGCCTTTTAACGTATCCTTCAATCCTGATAGAAGTTCCATCATCTGGCTCAATTAGGAAATCCACACTTGTATTGTATGATACCGGTTGCTCTATCGTATTGGTGTGAGACCATATCGAAAAAGAAGGAACGAGCGAACTTGGACCTACATTTGTTATATCAAATCTGTTAATGAATTGCCTGAATACACCTCCTGAAAGTTTCAAAGACCAATATCCGATGGATGTATTTGATCGATCGTACTGAATAGCTGCTCTCGGTTCAGTATATACTTTTTTACCTGAACCAAACATGGTAAACCGGGATCCCCCTGTAATCCTGAAATTTTGAGTAAGCCTCCATTCCGAATCAATATAGCTGCTGTATATAAAACTGTTTTGGTCATTTACAGATGGAAGGAAAAATAGCCCTTCCAAATCAAAAAACGACTCAACATTATCAATTTTGATACCCCCTTTAAGTGATATTTTGGGACTAAATGAATAACTCAGATCAGTTTTCAGGGTTAAATGCCGTATTTCATTTCTGCCGGTTTGAGAACCGGATTCATTATTTCTGCCTGATAACAATTGTAGTTCTTCATCAGTTGATTCAGTTCTGTTTCCGGTAATAGCCGAAATCTGGTCTCCGTCCAGCATGGCGAATTTGTGATGCAGTTGGTTGAAGCTGAAATTTAATTTTGTCGAGACATCCAGACGGGGAGTTGCCGCCCAGTTGTACTGAATTTGCGAGATAAAATTATCCGAGTCGTAGGTTTCTGCAGCGAACATTCGATTATTTTCGGGAAATTGAATCCCTGTGGCAAGCAGGTCCGTTTCAACAAAATTGTTCCCCTGGTATATCGAAAAAGACAGGTCGCGGTAATCATCTATGACGTAGATTCCCGCCAAATGTAAATCGTGAAATCGTATATTCGTCTGGTTAGATGCTCTTTCAAATAAAGGTGTCTGTTCGTTTGCAGATGCAAGAATATTGAAGGTTAATGGATCTACAAATTGCCAATCCTGAATGGTTTTGGAAAGCGCCGGATATTGAAACAAATTCCAAAAGCTGGATCTCAGAGCACCTATCAAACGAAATGCAGAATTATCGCTGCCAATAGTAAAACGGGCATTTGAATTTACCGGATCAGCCTGGAGAATACCCTGATTACCTCTTCTGTTATTTACATCATGACTCAAATTGATTTTACCTGAAATATGACTGCCTGATTGCACGCCAAAACCTGCTTTCTCGACGGTTATTCTTCCTAATGCATGCGGGCTAAATGCGCTGTAAAGCTGACCAAAGCTGTTTGGATTATAGACGGGAACCCCATCCAGGAATATTCGATGGTCACTGCTCTGGCCGCCCTGAAGGTGTATATCCGTAATTGGCAAACCGTATTGCACGCCACTAAAAAGATTTAGGGCGTGAATAGCATCTTGAGATACGGATCCGGCTCCCCAGTCAGTCTGAATCTGTCCGGTAAGTTCATTGTCATGATTAATCGGCATCAGCGGCTGGTGCGTGGAAATCACTATCGGAGAAATATCAATTCTTTTTGATTGCAGAGCTACCTGTTTCGGCTGATCTTCATCAGGTGAAATCTTGACGGTTTTTTTTACCGGTTGGTAGCCCGTGTAGGAAAATATAATATCGTAAGTACCCGTTTTTAATTTTCCCAAACTAAAATAGCCATTTTTATTACTGCTCGTGCCACCGCTGGCATCGGCAAGCATTACAGAAGCTCCAGGTAGTGCCTCTCCGGTTTGTGCGTCAAAAATTTTACCGGCAAAGGTTCCGAATTCAGGCGACAGCTTAGTTGATTTTATGATTATGTAAGTGCCGGATGATAGCGTAATATAATCCAAATCGCTTCCATTTAGTACTGTGGATAAGATTTCATCGACTGTTTTATTCCGTATTCGCTTGTAAATGTTAAAATCATCAAATATGGCTGGATCAAATATGATATTGGCTTTGGTTGAATTGGATATTGTTTTTAATGCATCGAACAATTCAATTCCCGAAAATTCGAAGGAAAATTTTTCCGGGCCCGAATCCTGTGCAAGCAGGATAGGCTGATATACAAATCCAGCTATCAAAAACAAAATCGCTTGAGCAAATGCTTTTCTCATCAGAAGTAAACTGATTTTCTTTTAACGGTTATTGGTTTCATTAAATACGACATACCCATTTGCTGTTTCTCTGTAATTCAGCCCTTTTACTGTTGTTATATCATCAAGTAACATTTCTACATTTTTTGGGCTGCTGTAAAAAGTTGTAAGTATTTCGTTGCCGATTTGCTCATTATTTATTTCAATATTTACATCAAATTTTCTTTCGATCTCATTAAAAATTATCCGGAGTGGCTGACCGATAAATGAAAGTTTATTTTCTTTCCAGGCAATAATATCTTTTAAGTCAACGATATCCGGATTCGTGGGCTTCTGTTCACCATGGTGCCAGCTGCTGGTTAATCCTTCCGTCAATTCTACTCTTTTTAAATTATTTGAAACCGGGTAAAAATATACTGTGCCGGATGCCACTGTTACTACGACAGCAGAATCAGGATCGTTGCGCCATGAACGTACATTAAATTCAGTTCCTGTCACTTCAACAATAGCCCCGTTCGTTTTCACAATAAACATATTGTCTGAAGGTTTTACCTCGAAATAAGCTTCACCACTGAATTTAATGTTTCTATTCATAATTCCGAATAAACGATCATATTTGATTTTTGAGCCGCTATTCATTATTACACTGCTTCCGTCAGGCAGCTCAATAGTAGCTGTTTCACCAAATGGCACAACATTGATAACAGGTATCAACAAGTAACTAATTCCCACGGCAACTATTATTATAGCAGCAGCCAGATAAAACCGAAACTTTCTTCTTGCAATTGTTCTTAGATTATCTTTGGACAGTGTACTTGCCGGCGTTTCGTGCTTGGCTAATCCAAGTTTATTTTTTACAGAATCGAGTATTAATTCTGTTTCCGAATTTGTCACCGTAATTTCTTCCGTTTCCAAACTATTGGTATCCTCACTTAACTTTTCAAAATCCAGTTCTTTACCAGATAGTTCTTTAAAAAGCTTTATTAGCTCTTTTCTTTCATTTAGATGATAATTTGATATTTTTTTGCTCATCGCATCACAGTTTTATTTTGGTATCTTCATCGTGATATTGTTTTAAATTTTTCATTGCCTGAACAATATGATTGTTAACAGTTCTTTTCGAAATATCCAGGATTTCTGCAATTTCTTTATGGCTTAATCCTTCGAAACGGCTCATTTTCAGTACCTCCATTTGCCTTTCCGGTAATTTACGGATCCAGTCCCTCACCATGTTCATCCGTTTATTTTTAAGTAACTTATTGGATTGATCAAAATTTGAGTTTTCATCAGCCATGAGGTCTTTTGGTTCAAGTCCGTTAATAACCCGCGCTTCGTCTCTGATATGATTTAAAGATAAATTTCGAACCGCTCTAAACAGATACGTTTTTATTGACTGGTTCCGTGATAGATCATCTCGAATTTGCCATACATTAATGAATGTCTCCTGTACGATATCGCTTGCTGCCGATTTATCTTTTACATATTTATTTGAAAATTTTACTAAGGGTGCATACAGCATACGAAAAAGATCTTCAAAGGCTTTCTCATCAGAATCGATTATTTGGTTTGTTAAGTTTAAAAAAACTTCAGTGGACATAGCTGCTTATCTATTATTACATTTAATAAACACATGAAAAGGTGAGTATGACTAACAGATCTTTAAATTGATCTTAAATAGGGCTTCCTCATGCCAAATCTAAATTATTTAATTTCAATAGGTTATAGGTTATTTTTAGAGTTTTTAATGCAAGTTTTTTGTACCCTTTTAGCAAATAATTTTGCATAGGATAAAATATACATTTCAGTATCAGACTCAATTTGAGGATTTTTCGAATCTATGCCAACTCTACGATACATCTGAGACCTGGATTACGGCTACCCTATTTGAATTAAACCTTTCTGCCTTCGCCGCCCGCTTTGGCGTGACCTTTTGAGGAAGCCCTAAAATAACAAAGCCCCGACATCGGGGCTTTCTCTGACTACTTTTTTCAAACGTTTTGGACAGATATAACACAAAAACGTCTCTACTTTAAAACATTACTTTTAAATACTAAAATTTCACTGTAAAAAGCAATAACTTAGAAAGACATTTCGGACTTTTCCTTCGCCAATCGGTGAGGCGACATTCGCTCTTTATCCCGATGCACAGAATCCATAATTTGGAGACATGCCGGATTATAAAACCATACAAAATCACTGTCAGAAGATTCAG
>CAZFAJ010000012.1:0-51480 GCA_964517005.1 uncultured Balneolaceae bacterium
TAATGGAATATCACCTGTGCTATTTTTTTATCCTTGCTTCGTACGAACGTTTTATTCAGGGTATTCTTAGAATCAAGAGGATAAAAAGAATAAATCAGGATTTAGACTTTGCAGATAAAGATATTTTACTCTCTTTTTTAAGATAATAAATTTATGGATTACTAAATAGTGTCTGTAAGAAAACTCCTTAATTTAGGGACAAATCCAAATTTTTTTCCGCGCCCTGCTGGCGGAAGAGGCGCACTCCGTTCAATCTTGGGCGGAGCCGCCTACTCGATTAGCGCTCAGTACCGTGAACTCTAAAGAGGAAAGTCTTTGGGATCTCTCCGGGTGTCCCAAATGTGGAGGATAATGATTGAGTCCTCCTCATCCAGGTAAAAGATTTGATAGTAATCTTTAATAAAAAACCGTTCTTCCCGATTTTCAAATTTTCTGCCGAGCGATGTAAAATTAGGAGAGGAGTTGAACAATCTCTTTAAACCTTTTATCTAAATTGGAAGGATACTCCTTACTTCCAAGACGCTGGTACCAATAATCGAGAATTTGAATACGATCGGCTACGGCCTCTCTTGACCATATTATTCGTTTAGCCATTTAGTCACTAATTCATCTGCCTGCTCATTGGTAAGATAGTTTCCCTTGGCAATACTCGCTTTTGCCTTATCTAATCGTTGTTTCTGGTACTCATTCAACTCAATGTTATCTATTGGAGTATATTTACGATCCAGGATGCTTTTCGCTACACGAAGCAGCTCTTCATCATCAATATTCTCGATGCTTTCGTGGAGAAGACTTTTTAACTCTTTTGTGTCTGTAGCCATGTCCGAGAGTGTTTGCTTTCTGATTTACTTTATTATAACTAATTCAGTGCAAATTTGTATTCCTTTTTATAACTGAAAAAGAAAATTTTTTGAGCGTTAACGGCCCATCGCATAACGGGTGCGGGGATTACCAAGTTAATAAATGGTTAAATTTATAAATTAAGCAGCAACAAAAATCAAAGCAGCTTCCGCGTCCCCAGTTGAACCGCTGGTGTGTGCCCTTCATAGGCGGCTTTGCTCACCTTCCGGTTTCAGCACGGCTTCTCGCTTTTTCATGAGTGTTCGCCCCCAGGTATCGGGCATAGAGTCCAGAAAGATTCCAAAGTTGGGTTTGTGATCCGGAGAGTACTGGGGGTCGGTAAATCATTGAAGATCAATATCTAACTGTAGCTGAGACTGTGTATCGAGCCATTCCTTGTCGTAAGAAAAACTCCAGGCTAAATGCCCGCGGGCTTCTTGTGCTGAAAGGATTCCCATCTTGATTGGATCCGGCATTCCTTGCCAGTGAGCATATACGATAATGTCTGTCTTTTTTGGAGCCATATCTACAGATCCATGTCTTGCAGTTTCCGGCCAAACTCATCATCGGCCGCCAGTTTCAGGAAGTCTTCGTGTAAGTTGAGTGAAACAGGTAAGGCATCAGACCTATTGATGAGCCGATTACAAGGTCCAAAGAGAGTAAAGATCCTGCACTGTTTAATTAGTAAAACACTGCTTCAAATAGAATTTTCACACAAGTATTATAGTTTAACCGGCGGTCCTCTCTTCCACCAGCTTTGCCACCTGCCGTCTGAATTTGGCCGCCCCGCCGTTGGCCGGGTGACGGACGCCTGTAAAATCAACTTCCAGGGTTCTGAGGCTCTCCTCGCATTTGCGGCCAACCGCCACCAGTTTGGTTCCGGGGAAAAGCTTCAGAAATGACTTGAGGTGGTGCAATCCCCGATCCAATTCATGTTTCAGCGGCGTCCGGTTACTCAGCAAACCCTTTTCCGGGTGATAGGGATGCCACGGCACAGCATTCCACAAAACCACGTCATAGGGATCGATTCCGAGATCAATCAGTGCCCCCCACATTATCGTTGCCGTCGGCTCACTCATTCCCTTTTCATTTACGGCTGGCTTACTGGTTCTTGCCGGGATTATGCTTGTAAACACGTGCAACGACTTGATCCCGTATTTGGGTTGCTGATATCCAAGTAAAATACGTTCGGAGGTCATCGCAATACCCGAAAAATGGCCGCCCTGGTACCCGAGAGCTTCAGCAATAAACAGGTACTTTGCACGGCCGGTTCTTTCGGTCAGATAGGCCTCAAACTGTGACCTCCTTCTTTGGGGTGCATCCGGTGAGATGTCATTTTCAGGATCACTGTCAAACCATGGATTAAACAGATTTTCTGCCGGCGTTTCCTGAAGATTTTTGATAAAGCCTTTTACAGAAGCAGAAGAGTTATTCAACAATTTTCACTGTTTATTTTTAAATTTTCAATTGTTCGCCAGATAGTAAAGCTGCATCACACGCAGTTCATTATAATCCACACTTTTATCCAGGTCTTCGTAAACAGGTTTTAACATATCTGCACCTGTTTTTTTCATTGACTTCATCACCTCATCGATTTTCCTGTCAGAAAGTGATGAAACCTGAAGGATACCTTCAGTTTCAAGCTCATTGCCTTCATCAAGGTATTTTTTCAAGTGTGTCAGGATAGTGGAAACTTTAACACCATGCTCTTCTGCCAGGTGTTCTATCGATTTCCCTTCGTTAAAATCCCGCCCGATACGATGGTGCTTTTTATTTGAAGAGGTTTTTTTGATTCTCTTGCTGATTCCTTTTTTCCTCTCTTTCAGGTTTTTTTCACTGCAGTACTGTTTTATGAGCGGCAAAAACTGGCCTCCATACCGTTTCAGTTTCACACTTCCCACCCCATAGAGCTGAGCCAGGCTCTCATCGGAATGCGGATAGTAATAGGACATCTCCATCAAAGTGGTATCGGGAAAAATAGCATACGGGGGAATCTCTTTTCCATCTGCAATTGATTTTCTTTTTTTCCTGAGTATTTCAAACAGATTTTCGTCGTACCTGTTTTCCACTTCATTTGTGGTTCTGGATGCCGCTTTCCCGGTTGAAGTTTGTGTGCGGTCGAGCAGGCCATGTACACTCTCTTCTCCTTCAAGGACTTTTTTTGCATTCCCATTGGGAATCAGGCTTCCATACTTATCATCTTTTTTCAGCAGTCCTTTTCTGATCAGAAGCCTCGACAGCTGAATCCACTGATCTTTGCTCCACTCTTTACCAATGTCATAAGTTGATATTTTATCGTGGCCGTTGGATAAAACTTTTTTGGCTTTTGAACCGCGCAGTACATCTGCAATGTAATGGGCTCCGTAAAGCTCACCGGTCCGGATCACACAGGAAATAAATTTCTGCGCCTGAACTGTCAGATCTTCTTTATCGTCATCAACCCGCAGGCAGTTATCACACATTCCGCAATTCTCTTTACCGTATGTCTCCCCGAAATAGCTCATCAGCGGTTTGCGCCGGCACTCATCGGTTTCCAGGAAGTTGATCAGGGCTTCAAGATGATTCTCTGCAACCTCTTTTTCCTGGCCCTCTTTCTGATTAATGAAATATTGAATTTTTCGTTTGTCTCCGTAACTGTACAAAAGCAGGCAGTCGGACCTGAGTCCATCACGTCCGGCGCGGCCAATCTGCTGGTAGTAAGATTCGATATTCTGAGGCATATCGTGATGGATGATAAACCGGACATTCGGCTTGTTAATGCCCATCCCAAAAGCTATTGTCGCCACAATAATTGAGATATCATCTTTAATAAACGCTTCCTGGTTACGCGAACGCTGCTGTTCCGGTAATCCTGCGTGATAGGGCCTGACTGAATGTCCTTCTCTTTTCAGATCATCATAAAGCTCTTCGACCTGGCGCCTTGAAAAACAGTAGATGATACCGGACTGGTTTTGCCGTGTATAGAGAAAGTCGAGTACCTGGTCGAGCGGATTCTCCTTGTCAACAATCTTCAGGTTTAAATTTTTCCGGTCAAAGCTGGCGACAAACTGGCCCGACTCCCTCATTTCGAGCGTATTGCGAATATCGTCCCGAACCCTCGGTGTTGCCGTTGCCGTCAGGGCAAGACAGACAGAGTCCGGGAAATCCTTTCTTACCTCTGCAAGCTGCCGGTAATCGGGCCTGAAATCGTGGCCCCACTCTGAAATACAGTGTGCTTCATCAATTGTGAAAAGACTGACCTTTAGTCCGGATAGCAGCTCTTTAGTCCGCGGCATCAGGAGTGTTTCGGGTGCTACATAGAGCATTTTCACACTCCCGTTTTTCAGCCTGGCAATGTTGGATGAATACTCTTCCGGTGAAAGCGAGCTGTTTAAAAAAACCGCCGGCACATCAAATTCCCATAGCTGTTCAACCTGGTCCTTCATCAGTGAGATGAGCGGGGATACAACGATCGTCAGGCCATCAAAAATCAGTGCGGGAATCTGGTAACAGATAGATTTACCCCCCCCTGTTGGCATGATGACCAGGGTATCTTTTTTCTTCAGTACATTATCGATTACATCTTCCTGCAGCGGACGGAATTTTTCATACCCGAACGTCTCTTTAAGAATAGATTTAGCTTGTGTTATCATTTTTTGAAATGTCTTTGTGATTTTCAGACTCTATTACGAACGGATAGAGCAGTTGTTATTCTGAGGTCGGATTGCATTTATTTAAAAAAACAAATCCTGCATGTATGATAGAATTTTTTATGAATCCTTACAGTAAAATTATAAATATTACTATTTAAAATACTTATTCTTTTATCCGGTCACCAACAGGAATCTGGCGGCGTATTAACAGGCCCGCAACTGCCAAAAAATTTGGCCCGAGACACCTGTCTTAAATTGTGATTTAAGCTATACGGAATCCTGAATGGATATAACAACCCAGCCGCAATTGTTCAACCCTTTCTGTATGGATAGATCCAGAATGTTTAAACCGCGGTGGGCGCAGGGAGTCGCGGAGGATTTTCTTTATGAATACTTTTCGCAATCAAAATCTCAGCTTTCTCCGCTCCTTTGCGTTAAACCCAAAACAAAAATCCTGCCAAAGGCTGTTAGCACTCGCCTGGTTTAGTGTTGCCTTGGTATCAGGTAAAACTCCTGCTGCCTTCCGTCAATATAATCCACACTCTCCCCATCAAAAAAAGCATCCTCTTCAAGCATAATCCGGATATTGCGATCCCACTATTCAATGTAGAATTCTGCATTCAGTTCAATAGAGTGTGCAGTTGTCCATCCCTAACATAGCTTGACCACTAACAACGAACAACTAACAACAAACCAGGTACAAATCTGATATGAATCGACAATATCGCGGCTTAACTGTTTACGACAAGTCAGGAGTTCTGATACTTTCATTGAACAAAGATTTTGAATTGTTTACATAAACCGGCAAATATTTTGTAGAAAACGCCCTATCTTCCCACTCATAAATTAAAGCTGAATTCAATTGCAATGAATATAAAAAAAAGAATCGCAGATAAAAGCAGAATTTCAGAAATTGACTTCGATAATCTTGAGTTTGGGCGTCAGTTTTCAGATCACATGGTTGAAATGTCTTGGGAAAACGGTTCCTGGTCGCAGCCGGAGATCAAACCATATGGGCCAATCTCATTTACACCGGCTTTAAATGCCCTTCACTACGGCCAGGCAGGTTTTGAGGGCATGAAAGCTTTCTATTATGATGACAACACCATTCACCTGTTTCGTCCCGAAGATCATCAGCGCCGGTTTGAAAACACATGCAAAAGATTGTGCATCCCGCCGGTTGATATGAATTCGTTTATGACATCACTTGAAGAGCTGATCAAAATTGATTCAAAGTGGGTTCCCCGTAAAAGAGGCCATGCGCTTTACATCCGGCCGTTTGCTTTTTCATCTGACGAATATATAGCAGCACGAGTATCCAGTAAGTATAAGTTTTTTATTATTACAAGTCCTGTTGCAGCTTACTACAAGGAGGGATTTAACCCGGTTAAACTGACTACCACATTTAACTATGTGCGTGCCGTGAAAGGCGGAACCGGGGCAGTAAAAGCTGCCGGCAATTACGGCTCAAGCTATTATCCAGCTAAAAAAGCGCAGGAAGAGGGTTATACCCAGGTTCTCTGGCTGGATGCCAAAGAGCAAACGTACATTGAAGAAGTGGGGACGATGAATATTTTCTTTCTGATAGACGGTACTCTTATCACTCCGCCTCTTGGCGGAACCATTCTCCCTGGAATTACGAGAAAATCCGTTATTGCACTTGCAAAATCCTGGGATGTGCCGGTTGAAGAACGCAGGATATCGATAGATGAAGTTTTTGAAGCAGATGAAGACGGTTCCCTTGAGGAAATCTTTGGTGCGGGAACGGCTGCCGTCATTTCACCGGTGGGCCTGATCAATCACAGGGAGAAACAGATTAAAATCGCGGATGAGAAAATCGGCCCGTTTGCCAAAAAGATGTACGATGCAATTACCGGCATTCAATATGGCGAGATTGATGATCCGTTTGGATGGGCTCACAAAGTTAAAACCTCCTGATCTACCCGGAATTACTCATCTTCATAAATCCGGACGGACTTTCTTCCAGCAAATATTTAACACCCATTTTATGAACAATGAACAGGACCGCGGCAAACAACAGGTAAGAAGCACAGTGTATAAACCCCCGGAAGCTCATTAGCAGATATTCAGGATCATGTAAAGAGGGGAGGATTTCAGCATCAGCTCCGTTGAAAATCAAAGCTGTGATAAAAGGCGATCCAAACAGAATAATAGTCACTGCGAAAAAAGTCCAATATCCGGCGCGGATTAATATTAATACGAATCGTGTCAGTCTTTTGTCGCTGTTTCCATTGTCCATGATTTTGCATCAAAACCGGTTTGTTTAGGATTACCACTGTTCTTTCAATAAAACCCTCTTAAAGAACTTATTCAACCCTGATTAGTGATATTTCAGCCGGAGCTCCGTATCGCAGGGGCGCAAGAGTGTAGCCGAGCCCGCTGTTTACATTCAGCAGCAGCTCTTCAAACCACTTTTTACCTTTCACGTATTCTGTTTCCAGCAGGACAGGGGTGAGCGGATAGAAGAACACAGGAATCCGTATCTGCCCTCCATGCGTATGGCCGCCAAGCACAAGTTGAAATTCGTGTTCTTCTGCAAGTTCAATAATCCGCGTGCTTGCCTGGTGTCCAAAGGCAATTTTAAAATCATCACTGTTCTCAGATTCAAACAGTTCCTGCAGCTCACTCGATATCAATTTTTTACTGTAAAGTTCAGTAATGCCCGTCAGCCTCACTTTTTTGCTGTTATGAGTAAACCGCTCAATTTGATTTCTCAAAACGATTACACCCCGCGCTGTTAAGGCATCTGTAATCACCTGTTCCCCCTGCCAGTAATCGTGATCACCCATAACCGCATACGTTCCATAAGTCGCTTCAATACTTCCAAGGGCATCTGCCCCTTCTTCGATGTGATCATCCCCGGCGGTAATCAGGTCACCTGTAAAAAGGACAAGATCGGGTTGCAGCGAATTTACTTTTTCTATATATCGTTTTGTTTTGACAGGTGTAGTAAAGCGGTCTGCGTGCAGGTCCGATATGTGTACAATTTTTAACGGTTTAAAATCGCCGTCAAGATATTCTGCGGCCGGGTATGTTATCTCTTTTACTTTGATCTGAGTTGAATGCAGCATGGTTTTAAATCCCGTATATGCAAACATGAGAATCGTTACTCCAATCATGATCCAGCCTAAGAGGATATCGAGCTGAGGCGGATTAATTTTAAATCCGTATTTAAGTGACGCACTCAGGATATCCAGGAAAATTGTCCAGCTGACCATAACTGCACTGAATATAAACCCGTACCAAAACAGGTAAATTAAAATTTTGGGATAATCATCCGGTGTAAAAGATCCGGTCATAAAATATTGAATCAGGCCTGCTGCCGGATACGCAATAAACAAAAGTCCCAAGATTATCAATATTCCCTTATAGACAGCCGGATTTTGCAGAAAGGTCATTTTGATCGACCAGAAAAGCCTCGAACCTGTGTAAAGCATGAATACAATCAGCAGGCCGGCTACGATCAATGTCATTTTGAGTGTCCAGGGCATATAAAAAATTCGTTAGATTATTCTTTTATGAATCGCAAATCAATCAGCTGCAATCGTATACTGAATTGAGTCAGAAATAAACAGCTTATCGTTTTTAACAGACAGGTCAATTCTGCCGAGTCGAATGCCACTGTGGCCGGCCTGGGTAATCGCCGTTTGTCCTCCGTCAGGAGTTTGTACAAGCACAGGATGATCCAGAAATGTATGGGTGTGTCCACCGATAATAAGGTCTATCCCGCTAACTCTGGAAGCCAGTTTTTTATCATCAATACGGCTGTCATCATAGTGATAACCCAGGTGGCTGAGGCAAACGACATAATCACACCGGTGAGTTTTTTTCAAGCTGCTGACCATACCTTCTGCCCAGATTAGCGGGTTGCGGTACTGTACATTGCCGGTCAGCTTTTTCTCCACAATGCCATCCAGACGGATTCCAAGCCCAAAAATTCCGATCCGGAACCCTGCACGTTCTTTCACCATAAATTTTTGAACATAGGGATCGAACGGCGTTTTTCGAACGGCGTAGTTGGCATTCAAAAATGGAAAAGAGGCCTGTTTGGCAGCCTCCGCAAATCCATCCGGGCCGTTGTCAAACTCATGGTTGCCGATTACCCCGGCATCATACTTCATTTTGCTCATCAGTTTGAAGTCAACGCTTCCGCCATACACATTGAACCATGTTGTTCCCTGGAATACATCCCCTGCATCCAGAAGGAGAGTGTTTGGCTGAATACGCCGAATTTTTTTTACCAGGGTTGCCCGGCGCGCGATTCCGCCGAGTCCTGCATGACGAATCGCATGATCAGGAAACGGATCAATACGGGCATGTGTGTCGTTCGTATGAAGAATCGTGATTACCGGAGGCGTCGCAATATTTTTTTTTGAAAAGAGAGGCTGGAGCAGGAAGGGTGATCCCGCTGAAATCCAAAACGTCTTCTTTAAAAAATCTTTTCTGCTGATCATTCCCGGATTCTTGCATCCAAAACAGGTTCAAGTTCGTACTGATTTTTAAAATACTCAATAAATGAATCCCTGATCAGAAGATCAAGATCAACCCGGTCATCATACTCCCACAATGTGTTAAACGGACCATTGCCGTCTGCAAGATAATTGCTGGTTGCCACAAGGTAATTTTTTCCCGGATCAACCACTTCTGAATTGACCAGCACTCCCCGTGCGGTCCCCTCTGTGATATTCATTCTCACACCGCTCACAGGTGCTCCACCCAGAGAGGCAACGGTTTCCATTAACTGGTTTACCTTTTCACCGGTTAGTGTGACAATTACGAGGTGATTATTATAGGGCATCAGCTCATAAATATTGCCAAGGGTAACTTCTCCTTCATTGAGGTAAAGATTAAAAGAATCTTCGTTGATGATTCCAAGGTGGACAAATGTGCGAAGCTCTCTTGCGGCTCTGAATCGCAAAATATCTGCCATTAAATTACCGAGTGTGCTCTCCGGTTTGCCAAAATTCAAATCAGCTTTCAGTGTGGTCAGCGGTTCTCCCATCACCACCATGAGAGTATCACGGTATTGATTGATCAATGATAAAGAAGATGAGTCGGGCTCAAGATTCTGATGGCTGATTTCCAGTGATTCAGCTGTTGCACTGTTATTGAGTTCATCAGATACTGATGTTTGATTGGTTCCGGTACAACCCGAAAAGAGAACAGCAGCAATAAGAATCCATCCGAACAGAGTCTTCATTTGATCAACTTCTACTGTTTGAACATATTCATCATTAAATCGGTAAGGCCGATCATTTCGGCATTGGAGGGTATTTCAAGAATATTTTTGTTAAAATAGGACGTAGACACATTTGATACAGACGCCCGTCCTTTTACTTCTCCGTCTTTTTTAAATTCAATAAGCATGGGAAAACTGTTGTTGTTCATGACGAGCTCGACAGGTACATCTTCTCCAAATAACCCGGTTCCCGAAGAGTGCCATACTTCATTTAACAGGCCCCAGTTAATTTTAATCTCTTCCGTAAGCCACACAGAAACCGTTTCACCTTCATCACCACTCAAAACATACTCCTCTGAATCGTAGCCGGATAGCTTTTTCTGATTGCCAGTTGCCTGAATCCTGTTTTCCCAATCAAAATTTTGCCCGGAATTATTATTTTTCGACATGCCCAGCATAGTTATCAATCCATCGATATCAGATTTTTTCACCTTCAGGGCTGTATTCTCTTCCGACATAAATACAAAATCACTCAAATCACTTCGGATAAGAAGTCCGTTCGTATCCAGTCCTCTCATCACATTCAATTCATTGTCCGATTTTATAAACAATCTTTGCCCGGATGCAGTGAGTTCAAAACGACTCTGCTCCATCGGTTTATCCAAATCAACCAGCGTGAAGGATATCACTCCTTCAAACTGCGCCAGCAGCTGAGAGGGCAGCGTGAGTAAAAAAATCAGGATCAGAATGGTGCTTATTTTTTTCATGGGTAAACAATTTTGTTGGATATGATACACTTTTAAACGCGAAAGAATAGATTAAGTTTCAGGCTCCGGCTTCCTGCAGTTCATCCAGCTCTACGTTTACTTTGTGGATCCATCCGCCTGCTACAACATCATCGCCGTCATAACAGACAACTGCCTGCCCGGGCGTTATGGCATCGCGGCCGGCAGGAAAATGGACTTCAACCAGGTCTTCGCCCAGCTGACGAATTACGCCTTTAGCGCCGGGATCATTGTATCGTATCTTGCCCGTTATTTCCATTTCGCCATCCGGAATTTTATCAAACTTGATAAGATTCACCTCTTTTGCATGGCAGGTGGTACTGATCAGCTCATCTTTGGTTCCAATGGTGATATCGTTGGTTTCCGCATTGATATCCGTAACATATACAGGATATCCCATCGGCAGGTCAAGCCCTCTTCTCTGGCCGATTGTGTAGTAGGGGAATCCTTTATGCTTGCCAACGATATTTCCATCCTTGTCGATGAAGTTTCCGCCTTTCACGCGGTCTTCAAGGCCATCCACTTTATCGTTTAAAAACCGGTGGTAATTGTTATCGGGAATAAAACAGATTTCGTAAGAATCCGGCTTATTTGCCACATTTAAAAGCCCGTAATCTTCGGCAAACTGACGTATTTCAGTTTTGCGGTATTTGCCCAATGGAAAAATTGTCCGGGCAAGATGCTCCTGGCGAACGCCCCAGAGTGCATACGACTGATCTTTTTTGTGGTCTAGGCCTTTTGAAATCACGTAACGCCCATTTTCATTTCGAACGTTGGCATAATGGCCGGTTGCAATAAAGTCGCAGCCCAGGTTATCAGCCCTTCGCAGGAGCGCAGCCCATTTGATATGCGTATTGCAGAGAACACAGGGGTTTGGAGTCCGGCCATGAGTATAATCTTCTATAAACCTGTCGATTACCCAGTCGCCAAACTCATCGCGAATGTCAACAATAAAATGCTTGAAGCCATGATTCACGGCAATATGGCGGGCGTCGTTCATGGATTCTACGGTACAACAGCCGGTTTCTTTTCCCGCATCTCCCCCGCTCCGGTGATAATCCCATGTTTTCATGGTGATCCCGATTACATCATATCCTTCATTTTTAAGCATAACGGCTGCAACCGAAGAATCAACTCCTCCGCTCATAGCAACCAGCACGCGTCCTTTTGTACTCATTTTATCTGTTTTGTTAACGGTAGATTAAGATAAGGGATTTCCAATGTATTTATGAGAAAATTTGTAACGTGAGAAGTGCCAATAAATTCTGCAGTAAATTTATTGAAATTACTGAGATATTTCTTATCTGATTATTTAAATCAATTCCGAGGTCTAAAGGATAAATTTATTTATAATTACGTAAATAAAATGTAAAAAAACTCGCAGTCCGATCGAATTCGAAACCGCAAGTTTTTTTAAAAATCTAAACAGTTACTGTGCAAATTCTCCTAAAAAATATACCTTAAGCCAAATTGAAGCTGCCATCTTGATGCCAGGCTAAAATCATCAACAAAGGTAGATGTCTGGCTCGTATCAAAATTAAAAACAGGCTCAAGTGTTTCCTGATTTACGGTAACTCCAACGGGTTGTGTATTTAGCGGCAGTTCGCGCACCCCCCAGTCAGAGTTGATCAGATTACCAAGATTCAAAATATCCATTGTGAGCTGAATCCGGTTCATATTGTTCAGTGTGAAATCCTGCATGACGCGCAGGTCCCACTGGCTGAACCAGGGACTTAAAATACTGTTTCTTTCAGCAAACTCGCCACGCCTTTCTCTCAGGTCACTGTCTTGCTCAATAAAAGCATTGAAAGCTGCCCTCTGTTCTTCGGCGTTCGCTCCACTGAAATTATAAGTTTCGAGTTCGGCAACTGTTGGTATGTAAATCAAATCATTTAGCGGAGATCCATCCAGATTGGCATCACCTGAGTAAGTGTAACTGAATCTGCCGCCTTGTGCATATTCAAAAAACAAAGAGAAAGCTGTTCTCCACCGGTTATTTTCCCCATATAGAAATGCTTTATTAGCTGTGCCAACAACCCTGTGTCTGTTACCGAAAATTGATGAGGCAAGTGGTGGAGTATTTGAATTTCCAAGAACCGGGTTTCCTTCAAAAATATCACTTGAAATTTCCCGTCTGTTCGAATTCACGTCTTTAGCCTGTAAAAAGTTATAGGCAAGAGATCCGAATAAATTATTATTCCAGGATTTTTCAATTTCAGTGCTAAAATTAAAGCTGTAGCCTTTGCCGGTATTTGTAAACACAAAAGCATTTTGACCCGGTGCGCCAAATGGATTTAACGCTTTATCGTCATTTGTGAAAACAGCCCGGTTATCAGCACTCTGAAGTGTGCCGGTGGGGGGCTGTAAGCCAAAATTCCGAACCAGCATGGCATTGATATCATTTGTATAGATGATGTCACTCGAAACCAGCCATCCGTTTCCAAATGATTTATCGGCACCAAGATTAGATCTCCAAACCTGGGGAAATTTAAAGTCGGGATCTGTGACATTGAAAAAGAAAAAATCGGTATTGGCTACCTGGTTACCAATCCATACGAATGGAAGACGGCCTGAGAAAAGTCCTGACCCCCCGCGAAGTTGCAGCGACTGATTTCCAAACACATCGAGGTTAAATCCCACTCTTGGTGAAAAAAGCGGTGTCTGATCCGGCAGCTGTCTGGAATCCAGCTGTACCGGGTTTCCATTCTCATCGAAAAAAGTAAGATCGGGTGCAAAAGTTCCGCCATCTGATAAAAGGCCTCCTTTACGCTCAATATTTTCTCTCACTTTCTCTTCTGTATTGAAGTAGAGCGGGATATCAACACGGAGACCATATGTTAATATAAGTTTTTCACTTACATTCCATTCATCCTGTCCATAAAATGCGAGCTGACCAACATTCGTTTCTGCCAATGCCCAGCTATTGTTGGCATTGTTTGTCTCCGCTGTATTCCGGGCAAAATCTACGATCGGATCAAATTGTCCTGAATTTACAAAATCCAGAAAAGCCTGGGTACTGCTGAATCCCGGGCCGAATGTTCCGCCAATGTTGTCAAAAGAATCAAAAACCCCCAAATTAAACGAATTGTCAAATTTAAATAGTTCAAATGAGCTACCGACGGTAATTGTGTGATTGTTTGCAAAAATGCTAAAATCATTGGTTAGCTGGATAACCTGCTGATCCAGGCGGTTATTAATCGAAAACGGTTCATGCCCTGCCACGATGTAACGAATACCATTTTCATTAATATTTATGACTGGAAAAGGTTCGCTAAACGGATCACGATTATCTGAGAAGTTTGTATAACCAACCTGCAGTTTGTTTGAATACCTGTTTCCAAAAATGGAGCGCAATTCAATAATGCCGGAATGAATTTCATTGTTTATCCGGTATCCCGAATTAAAAAACTGAAGAGTGGTTGCATCAGGACCGCGTCGGCCGATGGCATCCGGGTTAGCCGGTAATTGCCGGTAGGCATCCAGAAAATTATAGGTTGCTGCTACGGAGTGATTGTTGTTGACATTCCAATCCAGTTTTAAAATACCTTTGCTGTTATTTGTATCATGCGAAAATCCTTCAAATCCACCTGTTTCATAGCCATAGCGATCAAATAAGATATTGCTGACCGCCTGGAGGTCGGCAAGTCTGACCCTCGATACATTTTCCCCTGTTCTGCCGGGTGCATTTGCTAAAAAGTCGGATCCAAGATCATCCCGTCTTTCAAGTTCAAAATTGGCAAAGAAGAATAATTTATTTTTGATGATAGGCCCCCCAAGGCTTAGACCTGCTTGTTTTTGTGAGAGGTCCGGAACAAAAATACTTTCGCCAGAAACTCTGGACCCGGTCAGATCCTGATTACGAAAAAATCCAAACACAGTTCCCGAATAGGTATTAGTTCCGCTTTTTGTCACTGCGTTTACTGATGCACCCGTAAAACCGGCTTGTGTTACATCATAGGGAGCCAGAGAAACCTGAATCTGATCGATAGCATCCAAAGAAATTGGCTGCGCATTTGTCTGTCCGCCTGCTGTAGCCGCATCAAGCCCAAAGGGATTGTTAAATATAGATCCGTCAAGAGAAAAATTGTTAAACTGATCGTTTCTGCCTCCAAATGAGTTTCCATCGGCTGCCGGATTTAAGCGATAGATATCGGCTGCGGAGCGGGTGATGGTGGGCATTTCCTGAATCTGGCGGGAACCGATGTTTGTTGAAGCTCCTGTTCGTCCCTTATTTATCTTATCGGTACCTGAAGTAACTACAATTTCGCTAAATTCAGCAATATTTTCACGAAGAACAAAGTCCAGATCAACTGCTTCTCCTAAAGAGAGAAACACATCCGTGATTGTCACACTTTCAAATCCAACGAATGTTGCCGTAACTTCATAAGGCCCGCCGATTCTAAGGTTGGGAAGTGTGTATCTGCCGTTGCTTCTTGTTGATGTTCCGTACGTTGATCCGGAAGGCAAATGTTTCGCGACAATATTGGTACCGGGAAGTGTTTCATCTGCCTCGGAAAGAACGACTCCTTTTATGGATCCTGTTGTAACTCCCTGTCCATTTACAGTTAAATTTAATAGTGTAACCCATAATGATGTAATTATGAGAAAAAATAGCATTTTTTTCATGAATTGGCCCCAACGTTGGTTATATTTTTGCGTAAATTTAAGAATAAATTTCTATTAAATTTTAATAAATTTTATTCTTGAAAAAACCAAAGCGAACTTATTCTGTTGCAGTATTATAACAAGCTTATTAGTACTTAATGGCAGAGGTTTATTTACCAGGTTTTGAAAGGATTCGTGTGGTCCAATATTTTAATGGAGAACTAAAACTCGTATATTACATATACAGATATGGTTTCCACTCTTCGTGAACACCGCCGGCCAGGTCTCTGAAAAACGTGATGTGAACAGGCCGGAACGGTTTTCTTCTTAATTTCATCTCTGCTTCTTCGGGAGTGCGGTTGCCCTTCTTCACATTACAGCGATTGCAGGCTGTAGCGAGATTCTCCCAGCTATCACGGCCGCCTCTGCTGCGGGGCAGGATATGGTCGAGCGTAAGGTCTGATTTAATACCGCAGTACTGGCAACTGTGATTATCGCGCCTCATAATATTTCTGCGGGATAGTACAATTCGTTTATAGGGTATACGGATATACTTACGCAACCGTATCACCGATGGATATGCATAGGATCTTCTTACAGTCCGCAATTTCTTTTGCGGGTCATCGTGAAGCAGGTCTGCTTTTTCAAGAAAAATCAATTTGATTGATCGTTCTATTGAGCAAACACTAAGGGGCTGATAATCTTGGTTTAATACAAGTACACCGAAATTCATAGATGTATTATTTATTTCTTATATCGCTGTTTTAACAGAGATCCGTCAAACACGGTTCCTGAAACTCTTACAGCATTTATAAAGATATATAACGACCTCTAATGATGTTTCTTTTTTTTTAAAATATCAAGGCCATAAAAATGACATCAGCTCTTCATAAATTACAGGATTGATTGCAACAGCCAATATAATCGAAACAACAAGCCCGATTGTAGCATAACCGGCATCTTTGACAATCAGTTTAAATGAGTGTTTCAGCGGTTTTCCGTTTCCGTATTTATCCGTAATACTCATTCCTAATTCACGACCGGCAAGCAACCCGATAAAAACCCAGGTTGTACTGATTGGAACAACACTTATCACTTTGAAATAGTAGAGAACGATAGCGTACACAAAGTCAATAACAGTTGCAGATCTTACATCTGTCACAAATGATTTTTCAGTGACAATCTGTTGTATTTTATCCCCCTTCAGATAAAAGAGTATACCAAGGCCGCAAAATATAAAACCGGTAAAAACTAAAAACTCAGAAAAGGCAAGTGACCGGGGAAGGTAAACGGCTATATTTGCAGCATCCTGCATGATCCAAACAGCCCATAAACTGCCGCTTACAAGCCACTGTACCGGAGTCCAGAATATAGAGGGCTTTCCGGAGAACAGTTTTTTGAGGAGTTTGCTAAGTCCTATCCAGACTATAATGGCGACCGTAAAAGCAATAAAATATCCGCTAAGGCTCTTAACCAAAACACTTGTTATTCCTTCAAGATTAGCAGAAAAGGCACTGAGCAATAAAAAAGTAGTGGATACCGGCATTCTGAGCCTTGTAAGAATGAGCAGAAAAAGCGGCGCGGCAACCTGCAAAAAAGAAAAGGTCTCAGGAGCATTTTCAAATCCTTTTGCCGTCAGGCGCTGGTGGGTTACATCGCCGTCAAATGTAATCCAGCTATAGGTTACTGTTGCTACAAATATACCACCGATAAATATCCACAATATCCACCATTTTTTATCTGCATTTGATGCCAGGAATGTACCGATTGTCTGGATACTGTCGTTCGCAATTGCCGAGTAGGCGGCAAAGAAAAAACCAGTCCACATTGCAATGTGCGGAGTTTCATAGGTGGCGCCGGCAATAAAAAAAAAGACTCCGATCAGAATCAAAAAGCGTCTCTCTTCACGAATTAAGTCAATAAAACCGGTGGGTATTAGTGATTGCAGATAACTGCTGTTGTCATTATGATCTAACTTTTTATTCTGTTTGTTCATGGTAATTCGTTAAATACGCTGATCACTTTTACTTGTAGGGCAAATGATAAAAAACTCATGTTAACTGAGTATTATGTTAGATTGCAGATTTATAAAAAATAAGTTTCTCAAATCACAGAAAAGACGTTATTTTTGTATCTGGTTAAAATAATTAAAAGCGCTTCCAAAAAAATCTAAAAATATTATCAATGCCCTATTATAAAGATTTATATACAACAGGTTACTATAAAGAGCCGGGACCAAAACTTGACAAAGAATCACCATTCGAATCGATGATGGAACGATTTCGGTTTGCTGCCGAAATCTTAAACCTGGATGAAGGAATGTTCCAATATTTAGCGAGCCCGGTGAAGCAGGTCATTGTCTCGGTTCCTGTGGTCATGGACAGTGGCAAAATTGAAGTTTTCGAGGGGTACAGGGTTATCCATGATAATGTGTTGGGCCCATCTAAAGGAGGTTTGCGATACTCTCCTGATGTAACCATTGACGAAGTAAAGGCACTTGCAGCATGGATGACATGGAAGTGTGCTGTAGTAAATGTACCATTTGGCGGGGCCAAAGGAGGAGTACGATGCAATCCCAACGATCTTTCCAATTCAGAACTTGAGAGATTAACAAGACGTTATACAGCAAATTTACTGGATATATTTGGGCCGGATAAAGATATCCCGGCACCGGATATGAACACCAATGAGCAGGTGATGGCATGGATCATGGATACCTTCAGCATGAATTCAAAAAAAACGGAAACGGCTGTTGTTACGGGAAAACCTATTATTTTAGGCGGATCCCAGGGACGTAAAGAAGCAACCGGCCGGGGCGTGGTAACCGTAACCCTTGCAGCGCTTAGTAAGCTGGGATTGATGCCGAATAAAGTAACCGTAGCCGTTCAGGGATTTGGAAATGTTGGTTCTGTCTCGGCACAGCTCATGTATGAACAGGGAGCAAAGATTATTGCCATTAGTGACATCCACGGAGGCTATTACAATAAAGAAGGTATCGATATCCCGAAAGCAATTAAATACATGGAAAGTAATAACAGAACACTCAAAGGTTATCCGGGGGTTGAACAGATTTCCAATGAAGAACTTCTTGAAATCGAATGTGATGTGCTCATACCGGCAGCGAAAGAAGATCAGATCAGCCGGCATAACGCAGGAAATATCAAAGCAAAAATTATAGCAGAAGGTGCAAACGGACCGGTAACTGCAAACGCAGATGCAATTTTGGAAGAAAATGGTATATTGGTAATTCCGGACATATTGGCGAATGCAGGTGGTGTAACTGTTTCATACTTTGAGTGGGTTCAGGACCGGCAGGGCTATTTTTGGACGGAAGAACGTGTTAACAGGCGGCTTAACAGATTGATGCGCAGTGCTTTCGAAAATGTTTACAGCGTGAGTAACAAACATAAAATAACAATGAGACAAGCAGCATATGTGTATGCTATTGGCAGAGTTGCCACCACTTTAAAAATGCGTGGTATTTACGCTTAAATCCAATTACAAGAATGCCTCAGACTTATAAACTCAAGCTGAAATCACACTTTTCGGAATCAGAGCGTGTTTTGGATTTGGTGGATCAGATAGATAATGACATTCCGCTGGATGAAGAACTGAAGGCAAAAATGCAACTGGTTTTGAGTGAAGCTGTTACAAACAGTATTGTTCACGGAAACAGAGAAAACCAGGAAAAATCCGTAAATGTCATCGCTGAGCTGTCAGACGATAATATCATTTTTAAAGTAACAGATGAGGGTGAAGGTTTTGATTACACCGCAAAACCGGATCCTACGGCTGAGGAAAATCTGTTGAAAACAGGAGGAAGGGGACTATTTATCATTGAAGAAATTGCTGACCGGGTCGCTTTCGAAGATCAGGGCCGTACCGTGGTAATTACATTTCACTTGTAGGTTACACGGTAAATTTTGTGATTCATTCAATCAAAAGATCCTGCAGGCGGCCGCTAAGCCTCAGCAGTTCTGTTTCACTCTGTTTTGCCTCGAACTTAGCCTGAATCAGCCGGCTTTCCGCTGAGAGAAACGTTCGCTGGGATTCACGGAATTCAATAGCACTGATCGTGCCAAGCCTGAACCGTTCCAAAGCAATGTCAAGAGTTTCCTCAGCATTTTCAAGGTTCTCCTCTTCAAGATCAACCAAATCGATACTGTTCAGATAAGTTTGGTAAACAATACTGAAAGTTGACAAGAGCTGCTGTTTTAATTCTTCTCTCTGATATTGGGCTAATTTTACATTCAGTTTTGCAACATTGATACGGCGGTTTGTATCAAATCCGTTAAAAAGGTTAATTCTTGCCGTAAGTCCAACATTTAAACCGCTGGTTTCAAAGAAAGTTGTGAATCCTCCTGTAGATTCATTCCGGTTAAAAGAGTATCCGGAGTTTAAAACGAGCTCGGGGAGACGTTCTCCCCTGATCTCTTTCACTTCCTGCTGTGCAATCGTTTCCTCTGAGCGGGCAATCGCTAACCCGGTATTTTCAGAAAGAACATTTTGCACTAAAGTCTGCTCATCAAGTAAACGGTTGATCTGAATGGGATTTTCAACTTCAAATTCAGTTTTTGCATCGCGTCCCATAACTTCATTCAGCAAGATTTTTGCTTCGGTTAAACGATTTGCTTCTCTTAGCACAGCTGCCCTGTCAGCATTTAAATCGGATTGGGCCTGCAACAAATCAAACTTGGAGCTGGATCCCAGATCCAGTTCAGTCTCTACAATTTTAACCCGTTCAAGTGAAACCTCAACGGAGTTTTCCAGAATGGCAAGCTGATCTTTCAGGCTTACAACATTGTAATAGAGTAAAATTATATCACTGACGGTGGACTCCATCTCAAGACGCAATTCATCCCTGCTTCTGTTTTCAATTTCACCCAGTTTATCCCACGTGGCAAACATCCGCAAACCGTCAAAAATTGTCCAGTTCAGTGAAATATTGGCATTTGTAATGGTAGTGGTGGCATCTTCAATTAAACTGGATGATACCTCTGTTTCAGTTTCAATGGTTTCATTAAAACGTTCGGTTCTCGTACCGGATGCAGAAATTGATGGTAAAAAACCGGAATTTCCAAGCGTTTTATTGGCACTGGCTATATCGGCCGAAGTTCTTGCAATTTTTATTCCGTAGTTATTTTCGAGAGTAATTTGAATTGCTTCATCCACAGAGAGTGTATTTTGCGCACAAAGTAAACTTACAGGCATCAAAAAGAGAGGTAATAAAAAATAGCAGCGAAGCAGAGGGAATCGCATTTTAAAGTGAGGCAGTTTCAAGGTTTTCAGCTTTTTTTAATGTGTCTTCATCAATCTCAATTAATTCCTTTTTAGTTGCAAAATACGAGTAGATGGCCGGAATTACATATAGTGTGAATATACTGCCGATCAGTAATCCTCCAACAACAGCAATACCCATCGACATGCGGCTTTCCGCCCCGGCTCCCAGTGCCAGGGCGATAGGAAGAATTCCAAGTATAGTAGAGATCGACGTCATAAGAATAGGCCGGAACCTGACGGCGGCAGCATCTTTTATCGCCTCCATAATTTCCATTCCCTGGTCTTGCCGCTGGTTCGCAAATTCAACGATCAGAATGCCGTTTTTGGCAATTAAACCTATCAACATAATCATTCCGATCCGGCTGAATATATTCAGTGTCTGGTCGAAATACCACAGGGATATCAATGATCCGAACAAGGCAAGAGGCACTGTAAATAAAATGATAAACGGATCCCGGAAACTTTCAAATTGTGCCGCAAGAACAAGATAGATAAGGCCAAGTGCGAGGATAAAAATAAAATTAAGGCTGGCCACACTGTCTGCAAAATCCCTCGACGGGCCACTTAGATCTGTTGTCACGGAAGGTGTCAAAACTGAAGCTGCAATTTCATCCATCGCATTGATTCCATCCCCGATTGTTTTACCCGGAGCAAGAGAAGCTGAAATGGTGGCTGATTTGAAACGGTTAAATCTGAATAGCTGCGGAGGCGCACTCTCTTCTGAAACAGTTACGAGATTGTCCAGTTGAATCAGTTCATTTCTGTTGTTGCGTACAAAAATGGTCTTCAGGTCAATCGGGGCGTTTCTGTTTTCACGTTCCATCTGCCCGATTACCCAGTACTGTTTGCCATCCATGATAAAAAATCCAAAACGGTTTCCAGACAACGAGAGCTGCAGTGTCTGTGCTATATCAAAAGTGGAGACTCCAAGGGCCCTGGCACGGTCGCGTTCAATTGAAACCTGGAGCTCCGGTTTATTAAATTTAAGATCTACTTCAGCAAAGGCAAATGTGGGATGCTGGCGGGCCTCGTTTAAAAAATCGGGAATAACCTCCTTCAGCCGCTCGATATTTTGTGCCTGTAAAACATACTGAACAGGTAACCCAAGACTTCTCTGGCCTATAGATTGAGGCTGAGAAACAAATGTTTGTGCCCCGCTTAAATCCTTCACTTCTTCAGATAACATATCGGCAATTCGCTGCTGTGAGCGTTCCCTGTTTTCTTTATCTTCAAGAATTAAAAAGCCAAAAGCAGAATTTATTGACGTTGAAGCTCCGAAACCGGGTGAGGTAACTGTGATAAATCCGTCTTTTTCAGGCACTTTTTCCTCTACCAAGTTTACCATCTGATCGGCATAGTTATCCATGTATTCGAATGTAGCGCCCTCGGGACCGGTTGCAAAGATTCGTACTTGTCCCCTGTCTTCGAGCGGAGCGAGCTCGGCCGGCAGCGTAAAATTGAGGTACAAGCCAATTCCCGCACTAAAAAAGATAATCAAAAACGCAAGCCAGCGCTTATCCAAAAATGTTTCGAGTGACGACCTGTATTTCTCATTTAGCCACTGAAAAAAAGGTTCTGTTACATTATAGAATTTGCTTTTCTCAGCACCTTCTTTCAGGATTTTGGTAGATAGCATGGGTGTCAGTGTCAGTGCAACAAATGATGAAATTGCGACAGCACCTGCGATAACAACGCCAAACTCCCTGAATAGACGTCCTGTAACCCCGCCCAAAAACAGTATGGGCAGAAAGACTGAAACCAAAGCCAGTGAAGTTGCAATAACTGCAAAAAAGATCTCTCTTGTCCCCAAAATCCCGGCTTCGATAATCGGAAGGCCTTTTTCAATTTTTGCATATATATTTTCCAAAACAACAATCGCATCATCCACAACCAGGCCGATTGCCAGGATTATTGCAAGCATCGTTAACACATTAATTGAGAATCCTGCCACATACATAACAAAAAAGGAACCAATCAGTGCGATGGGTATCACGATAATCGGTATCATTGTAGTTCTCACATCTCTTAAAAATGCAAAAATTACAAGAATAACAAGTGCCAGGGCTATATAAATGGTTTGCTGTACTTCATTGATCGACTGCTGTACATATTCAGATGTATCGAACCCGGTTGCAACTTGTACATCTTCCGGTAACTCTCTCTTAATGCGTTCAACGCGGTTGAAAAATTCTTCTGTGATGGCAAGCTGATTTGATCCGGGCTGAGGTATGGCAACCACACCTACCATCGGAACACCGTCCCGCTTTAATACTGTTCGTTCATTTTGTGCGCCCAATTCAGCATAGCCGATATCACGAAACCGGACAACACTTCCCTCGTCCTCCCTGATAATCATATTGTTGAACTCATCCGCTGTGGTCATCCTGCCCATGGTCCGCACGGTAAGCTCGGTAAGATTTCCTTCAATTCTGCCTGAAGGGAGCTCCACATTTTCACGGTTCAGAGCTTGCTGTACATCCAGCGGGGTAACTTCATAGGCTGAAAGTTTCAGCGGGTCCATCCAAAGACGCATAGCAAAAGTTCTTGATCCCCAAATCCTGATTTCACTGACACCGGGAATCGTCTGAAGCTGTTCCTTGAAAATGTTTTCAGCAATCGAGGTTAGATCCAACAGGTTTCTCCTGTCACTGTTTACGTTTAAAAAGACAATAGGCGACGCATCAGCATCTGCCTTGGTAACTATCGGCGGTTCCGCATCAGCAGGCAGATTTCCCTGGGCTCTCGATGTTCTGTCGCGCACATCGTTGGCTGCAGCCTCAAGATCTACATCAATGTCAAATTCTACGGTAATTGTACTTCGGCCTTCACGGCTTACCGAAGAGAGCACCCGGATTCCGGCTACCCCGTTAATTGACTCTTCGAGTGGTTCTGTTATCTGTGATTCTATTACATCTGCGTTTGCACCAATATAATTAGTAGCTACATTTATGATAGGAGGATCGACGGACGGATATTCGCGAATACCGAGATAATAGATGGATATAAATCCAAACAGTACAATTACAATCGACATCACTGATGCCAGAACAGGCCTGCGAATACTTATGGAGGATAAACTCATTCTGTACCTGCTGTTTCTATTTTCGTAAACTCTACATGATCACCGGGGCGGACTTGCAGCAGTCCGGTGGTCAACACGGTATCCTGCGCGGTAACGCCTTCTAAAATCTGAACTTTATCGCTCGACCGTATACCTGTTACTACTCTTTGTTCAGTGACAGAACCATTTTTATAGAGATAGACCTTTTGGGCATTCAGTTCCGGGATTACAGAGATACTCGGAATTAAGATTGCATCGTCTATAGTTTCAAGTATTAATTCAATATTTGCAAAAGCACCCGGAAAAAGCAGCTGTTTTTCATTATCGCTCATAGCACGGATTCTCAGTGTTCTTGTCTGAGAATCTATTCTTGGTTCAATTGCATAAACATTTCCAGTTAGCATTGAATCAATTCCCTGAACCGTAAATTTAACAACATCATCTACACTGACTCTTGAGATATAACGCTCCGGAATTGTAAAATCTATTTTAACGGGATCTATATCCTGCAATGTGGCTATTCTTGTCTGAGGGCTGATATAGCTGCCTTCGCTAACAAATTTTAAACCAATAATACCATCAAATGGAGCCCGGATTTCTGTTTTCTCTATCTGAGCGTTGATCAGCTGAAGTTCGGAACGCAATACATTCACTTCATTAAGCGTAGCATCATAATCTTCCTGACTGATTCCGCCACGCTCTAATAATCTTCGCTGTCTATCTTCTCTCTGCTCAGCAAGGGCGAGCCGGAATTCAGCTCTTTGAAGTTCTGCCTGCAGTTCACTGTCATTAATTTTAACCAGTAAGTCACCTTTTTCGACAGGACGGCCTTCTGCAAAATAGATGTCGGTAATGATACCTGAAGCTTCTGCACTTAATTCTACATCTTCATTGGCAAGGACAGACCCGGTTGTAAAAATTTTATCTTCAATTTCGCTATAGCCCGGGACAACAGCCTCAACTTTTAAAAGCTGACTGTTCTGGTCGTTACTTTCATTATTTGATGAATTGCTAAACAAATGCTGCACTTTGGGATAGGCAAGTGCGGCAATAGCTGCTGCCACCAGCAATATTATGACTGTTTTTTTGATCAATTTTATTTTTTTTATTCAGTTTGAGAACGTACAAAATAGCCAATTAGTTCTGCGTGCTCTTTATTTAGTATGTAAAAAAGAGTAACAGATTGAAAATTTTCTTATCAAAAGAAAGTGGGACAGGGGGATTTATTGCCTATGCTATATATACTGTTTACGAACAGTTGATTTGAAATGCTAATTAAAATTCGTAAAACAGGAGTTTCAACCGGAAATGAAAAAGAGCGATGTATATACACCGCTCTTTTTAGATAAGCTTTAATTGAGTTGTGCTTCCAGCTGTTTTTTGATGTGGTTTTTGGGTACTGCACCTACAATCTGATCGGCAACTTTGCCATCTTTGAAAATGAGAAGCGAAGGAATACTTCGTATTCCATACTTAACGGAAATCTCCGGGTTGTTATCTACATTTACTTTTCCAACTTTCACTTTTCCGTCGTATTCAGAGGCGAGTTCTTCAACAATTGGCCCAATCATTTTGCAGGGACCACACCACTCTGCCCAAAAATCTACAAGAACCGGTTTATCGGCATTTTCAACTTCACTGGAGAAGTTGTCATCTGTGAATTCTACTGTGTTACTCATAATTGTATTTGGTTTTGTTTTACTTTTTATAAAAGTATGAAATCATTGCGACAATACACATCACAAATTTATATCATCTTGATTGGTTGAACCTATTTAACGTATTGGAAACCCTTATCGGTACATTTTAGTTTTTTACCAATGCAACTGATTCTTTACCAACAATTTCCCTAAGGCTTTGCAACAACGCATTATTTGGCTCCACTACATATTTACGTACGTTCATTGTCAGAGACTCACCGGTGCCATTACTTTTAATGTAAAATTTTACGGAAGTTTCACCCTTGTGAAGACTGAATAGCGTTGCAATACTCTGCAGCTCGTCTCCGGTCAGGTCACCGGTATCGAGTTGTAACCGGAGACTCAGTTTGCTTTGAAATTGTTCGCGCAGGTTTTCAACTCTCTCCATTGATTTTGCGATGATTTTCGGCTGTGCATCACGCCTGTTAATTTCACCCTGAATCATCACAATGGTATCAGCCTGCATAAGGCCCATGTTCCTGTCATACACATCGCTGAATGCAATCACTTCAATATTTCCGGTCAAATCCTCAACCTGCAAGAATGCAAAAGGCCTGCCTTTCCGGTCCGTTACGTTTTTGACATTGGTAATAATTCCAATAATCGTAATGGAGCTGCCATTCGCAAGGTCGTTAAGCGCGCCTTCCGATAATGAATGAGATGCAAAAAGCCGGATGTCATCCATATATTTATTCAGCGGGTGTCCGCTCAGATAGAATCCTATCAGTTCCCTTTCACGGTTTAATTTCTCGATATTACTCCATGGCTTGCACTCACGAAGTTTGGGTTCCGAAAGCGAGGATGTACCACCGGCACCGCCAAACAGATTTGCCTGGTTTAAGCGACTCTCTTCCTGTCTTCGCGATGCATACGCGAGAACATCATCGAGAGTCAGCATCAGCTGCGCCCGGTTTGGGTGTAGTTGATCAAAAGCACCGGCCTGTATCAGGCTTTCAAGAACACGTTTATTGCAACTCCTTGTATCAATCCGGGAAGCAAAATCAAAAATCGATTTGAACGGCCCATTTTCTTTTCGTTCATCAACAATTGCCCTGATAGCTGATGATCCGACTCCTTTGATTGCCGACATTCCATACTGGATTCTGCCTTTCCGGGCTATAAATTTTCCTTCAGCCGAGTTGATGTCCGGGGCATCAACAGCAATGTTCATGCGCTGGCACTCTTCAATAAAGAAAGAGACTTTTTTGATATCACTCATGTTGTGGCTCAATACTGCGGCCATGTACTCTGCCGGAAAATTGGCCTTAAAGTACATTGTGTGATAAGCTACCACCGAGTAGGCAGCTGAGTGAGATTTGTTGAATCCGTAGCTGGCAAACATGGCCATTTTATCGAACACGTTTTTTGCCACGTCTCTGCTGTATCCCTTTTCCACAGCCCGTTCCATAAACTTCTTCTCTTCAGGCGGAAGCAGTTCAGCTTTTTTCTTACCCATAATCCGGCGAAGAATATCCGCTTCTCCAAGCGAGAAACTGGCCATTTTCTGGGCCACCATCATAATCTGTTCCTGGTAGATCATAATTCCGAATGTGGGTTCCAGGATCTCTTTCAGATCTTCATGCGGATATTCGACTTTGGCTTTTCCATGCTTCCGGTTGATGTAATCCGGGATAAACTGCATCGGCCCCGGCCGGTAAAGCGCGTTCATTGCAATCAGGTCATTGATTGAGGTCGGTTTCAGCTGCTTCAGATATTTGCGCATACCGTCTGATTCAAACTGGAAAGTTCCGATTGTCTGTCCGCGCTGATAGAGCTCAAATGTCTTTTCATCATCCAGTGGAATATCGTCCAGGTTATACGATTTCCCGTGGTTGCGCTCTACAAATCTTATCGCAGTTTTTAAGATGGAAAGGGTTTTCAGGCCGAGAAAGTCCATTTTAAGCATGCCGGCATTCTCAATCACCTTGCCGTCAAATTGTGTAACATAGAGTTCGGCATCCTTCGCAGAACTGATCGGTATATATTCCGTCAATTTATCCGGAGCAATAATCACACCTGCTGCGTGGAGTCCGCTGTTTCTCACCGAGCCTTCAAGTGTTTCAGCCATCTGAAGAGTTTTGCCCTGCAAATCTTCTCCTTTTTTAATATCCCGCAACTCTTTCACAGAGTTAAACGCCTCTTCCAGCGAAATACCGATTGTTTCAGGTACCATTTTGGCCAGTTTATCGGCTTCATTCAGAGGAAGTTCAAGCACTCTGGCAACATCCCTCACCGATGATCGTGCCGCCATTGTGCCGAAAGTGATGATATGGGCAACCTGGTCTTTCCCGTATTTATCCACAACCCAATCGATTACCCGCTGGCGCCCGTCATCATCAAAGTCGATATCAATATCAGGCATGCTTACACGTTCCGGATTTAAAAACCGTTCAAAAAGCAGGTCATATTTTAACGGATCGATATTGGTGATTCCTGTGCAGTACGCTACAACCGATCCTGCCGCTGATCCCCGTCCCGGCCCCACAAAAACACCCATATCCCTGGCAGCCTGAATAAAATCCTGAACGATTAAAAAATAACCGGCAAAGTCCATCTCCCTGATGATTTTCAGCTCGTGCTCGATTCTCTCCTTTATCTCTGCGTCAATCGTCTCATAGTGTTTTTCAGCACCTCTGTAGGTCAGGTGTTTCAGGTAGTCATCTTCGGTTTCAAACCCCTCCGGTAATGTGAAAGAGGGCAGTATCACATCCCTTTCCAGCTTAACCGGTTCAACTTTTTCTACGATTTCATACGTGTTTTCGATTGCCTGAGGCAGGTCGGCAAACATCGCTTTCATCTCATCGCCGGTTTTAAAGTAGAACTCGCTGTTCGGAAACCCGTAACGGAAGCCGCGTCCTCTCCCGATTGGAACCGAAATGGGTGTATTATCATCAATACAAAGAAGAGCATCATGAGCTTTTGCATCTTCTTTTTCCATGTAATAGACATTATTAGCGGCAATTACCTTCACATTGTATTTATCGGCAAACCGGAGCAGCACTTCATTCACCCGTTCCTCTTCTTCAAGTCCGTGGCGGTTTAATTCTACGTAGAAATCATCCCCGAACAGATCGTGCCACCAGCGGAATGCCTCCTCCGCATACTCTTCTCCCTTATTCAAAATGAGGTCGGGTACTTCACCGCTCAATCCGCCGGTTGCCGTCATCAATCCATTCGAATATTTTTGAATAATCTCCCTGTCCACTCTTGGATATTTGTGATAGTATCCCTCAATAAATCCAAGTGAGCTCAATTTTGAGAGGTTTTTGTACCCCACTATATTTTTTGCCCAAAACACCTGCTGGTAGCGTTTATCTCTGTTCTCACGGGTGAATTTCTTTTTATGGCGATCTTCCGTCATGTAAAACTCACATCCGATGATCGGTTTTATACCGGCATTATGAGCTTCCTGCACAAATAAAAAAGCTCCGTACATATTACCCATATCGGTGAGAGCCACTGCAGGCATACCCAGCTCTTTTGCTTTATGAACAAGATCTTTAACTCCGGCAGCTGCCTGAAGAACCGAATATTTAGAGTGGCAATGCAGATGGGTAAACGGTGTATCAATAACGGCCTCAACATCCTGATTCACCAGGATTTCGGGATTTGATTGTGACCGGTCATCTTCGGCCGGACCACCATTTCTCTTAAGTTCTTCAACTTTCGGAATGTAGGTATTCCGGTCAATCAAAGCACTTGCTTTACCGGAAACATCATGCTCAATAGAAAATACCGGATTAATAACTCCGAGCTTTACCAGCTCAAGAAAACAACGGGCAGTGGCATCCACATCGGCTGCGGCATTATGCGCTTCCTCAAATCCGATATCGAAGAGTTTATTATGCAGCTCGGCAAGAGTTGGCCACTTGTAACGCCCGCGCCCTCCCGGCAATGCACAAAATTCGGTTGATTCATCTTTTGTATCAATATGAATTTTTGAAGAGACAGGGTTTTCAAAACCTCTTCGCAAAAACTCACAGCCAATAATATTGAGGTCAAATTCAAGATTATGGCCTATGATAAAGTGTGCGTTTTCAACCTCTTCCGCAAAAATTTGCAGAACATCATCCAGAAGATATCCTTCTTTTTCAGCCCGTTTCGTTGAAATTCCATGAACCTTTTCGGAGTTGAAAGGAATTGTAAATCCTTCCGGCTTGATGATATAATCACCTGCAGAGATTTTTTTTCCGGTAACATCATGAATCTGCCAGGCAAGCTGCACACATCTTGGCCAGTTGTCAAAATCTGACAGAGGCGCAGAATAATTTTGCGGCAACCCGGTGGTTTCTGTGTCAAAGATGAGATACATGGGCAGTTTACAGTGTCTTTTTTATAAAGAAATTGTTCTGAGGAAAGATAGCAGATTTGCCTGCCAAAGGTAAGGTTCGATTTTGATTTAAAACACTCACTAAATTTGAAGTCAGCTGTTGTTTTCAACTGTTTTCCGAAACGACTTCCACGCTTTCAGATATTTCTCTTTGCTCACCAAAAACGAATCGTTGTGGCCGCCGTTCAAAGTTACAAACTCTTTGGGTTCCGAAGCTGTTGCATAAAGCTCCTCGCCATGATGGAATGCGATCAGATCGTCATCCCGGCTGTGCAGAATCAAAACAGGAACATCTTTGATATCTGAAAGATAGTCAGTAGTGGGAAATTTATAGTTGGAAAGAAAAGAGGGGATAACCGGATAAACCTCCTCAATAATTTTTCTCATATTAGTGAAGGATGAATCTAATGCAAGCCCGCCTATTTTGTGATTCGCCGCAATGTAAGAAGCAACTGCGCCGCCCAGCGATCTGCCAAACTGGACAATGTTTTCATCTTTGGCGTCATAATTGGCCTTTAAAAAGTTAAGCGCTGCTTCCGCGTCTTTATAAAGACCCTCTTCAGAAGGCTTTCCCTCACTTTTTCCGTACCCTCTGTAATCATACATAAACACATTAAATCCAGCCTCGTGCAGTACAGAAGCCAGCCCCACACGGCCGCTTATGTTCCCTGCATTACCGTGAGAAAGCTGAACAATTTTATCTGATTCCACATTGGGAATAAACCATCCGTGAATCTTTACGCCATCTTCTGTCTCAAAGTAATGATCCTTGTAAGAGAGTCCAACCGATTCAGGTGTTGCAATCATCTCTTTTCCGGGAATAAACAAAAGATTTCCCTGGAAAAAATAGGCTCCTGCCAGTATCACTGTATACAGAGACACAACTACAATCGAAATTTGAAAAAAAATCCTCAGAGCCGGCATCATAAATTCCATTTATTCAAGATCAAAAGTTTTTAAAACCCGGTGATCCGCCCCGCTGTCCGACAATTTACTTTCATAGAGCTGAAACGAATCGACAACAATTTTCTCACCGGTATACTCTTTAACACGATTCAAAAATTCATCCGATCCCGGATTTTTTTTCTTTGAGCGTGCTACAGTTATGTGTGGAATATACTTTTTTTCTGCAACATCGGGCTTATAACTTTCAAGCTGATTTGCAATTCGGCTTTGTAAAATTTTAATGTTTTTTTGATTCTGCAAACCGATCCACAATACTCTCGGTTTTTTTAATGAGGGAAAAGCTCCGGGTCCGTTTGTATATACCGAATAAGCATTTTCTGAAATCCCTGATAATTTTTCAATTATACCGGGAATCTTCGATTCATCGGTATCCCCCAGGAAAAAAAGAGTGATATGAAGCTGCTCTTCCGGTACGGGGCGGAAATGATCCAGATCAGCGGAAATACTGCTCAATGACTTTTTTAGCCTCTGAGGCAGATCAATGGCAACAAACAAACGCTTCATCTCTTTACGAAAAAGGTTTGATGCGGTTCATCAGTTTCTGTTTCCCGGTCTGTCGTAAGATTTTCTACAACCGCAGACCGGGGACCTTTTTTTAATCTTGATACCATGGTATTTAGAGTTGATTCTTCTCCCTGCAGTAATACTTCAACTCTGCCGTCCGACAGATTCCGGACCCACCCGGTAATATTGAGTTCCTTTGCGTTTACTTTTGTAAAATGTCTGAATCCTACTCCCTGTACACGCCCTGAAAATAACAGGTGTTTTTCTTTTACTCTCATTTTAAAACATTTTGTCAATTCTATATTATCTTTTAGAAGCTAATAATAAAACTACGGATACAAAAAATGACTCTGACTCAATTATCTTATATAGTAGCTGTCGAAAGATACAGGCATTTTGCGACTGCTGCAGAAAAAAGCTTTGTTACACAACCTACGCTTAGCATGCAGATCCATAAACTTGAAGAAGATTTGGGAGTGAAATTATTTGACCGCTCCAAATCACCGGTTGTTCCAACTTCAATCGGCACACAAATAGTATCTCAGGCAAAGATTATTCTTCGCGAGGCCAAGCGTATTGAAGATCTTGCCAATTTGAATGAAGACGAGTTACGAGGAACCTTCCGGATAGGTGTGATACCTACAGTTGCACCCTATCTTGTACCAATGTTTTTGAGAGAATTTATGCAAAAATATCCCCTTGTTGAGCTGGTGTTTGAAGAAGTTCTCACTAAAGAGATTGTATCCGGACTTGCTGAAGACAGGATTGATGTTGGAATCCTTGCCACACCGGTTGACATGAAACAGGTTTTCACTGAAGATCTGTTTACAGAACCTTTTGTCGCTTATCTTTCAGAGTCGCATCCGCTTGCGGGTAAAACAAAACTGACACTTGATGATCTGAACAGAACGAATATATGGCTGTTAAATGAAGGCCACTGTTTCCGGGATCAGACGGTCAAGATCTGTAAGGAAGTAGAAGAGTCACCACGGGCTTCAATCCGGTTTGAAAGCGGAAACCTGGAAACACTGAAAAAACTGGTTGAACAGAATTTCGGGATGACACTTTTGCCCTGGCTGGCAATTCAAAACATCAGTAATACGGAGTCCAGGGCCACTATTGTCGAATTTGAAGAACCCATTCCCTCCAGAAAAATCCGGCTGGCCTACAGCCGGAAATATTTGAAACAAAACCTGGTTCAGGCACTTTTGGACGAAATCAAGGGAGCAATTCCGGAAGCCCTGCTCTTACCCGAAAAAAAGATAGTTATCGAGTAGCAAATTCAATTGCCATTAAAATGATCTGATAATATTTAGAAAAGATTAACTATTTATGAAATCTTTTATGGTTAGGTTTTTATCGAGCATTTAGGAGTGACATTTTAAATGCACCGGGTTTCGCATTTAGGGGTACTTTTAATTTTAGCTTATAATTTGGGGACATGAAGAAAAAAGTTATCATTGTTGAAGACGATCAATTACTGGCTCTGATTCTAAAAAAAATGGCTGTATCCATTGATCTTGAGGTGTTATCTGTTTACCAGTTCGGACGCGAGGCCGTGGAGATGATCATCAGGGAAAATCCGGATATTATATTTATGGATATCTCTCTTGCCGATGATTTTAACGGTGTTGAAGTCATGGAAGTTATTCGCAACCACACAAGGAGTCCGGTTGTTTATATTTCGGGTATTTCCAACAACAGCGTTAAAAGTAATGCCAAAAACATTGAAAACTCATGCTTTCTCAGTAAACCGATTCGGCTGACTGATTTGAGAGAAGCTGTTGAGTCCTTTTCGGCAGTTTTTTAAACTCCGCGCCAGCCCGGCACCATCTGCTTTGTCTGTTGTTCCATATCCATGGAATGGCTATTGTCGCCTTTTCGAATCCATCTTTCCAGGTAATCCGATACCGATACCTCCAGTTCTTTTACACTGAATGAACGCCCCTGATCACCTGATGCCACATGCAGATTTACGGTAATCAGGTTTCTGAATTTCTGGATCCAGCTCTGTTCTATATCCAGGTCCTGTGCTCTTGTTTTTTTGATGATGGCGGTGGTTTTAGCAAGATTCCGGAAACTGATCATGATATTATCGTAGTCCCAGCCAATCGATGCATCTCTGTATCTCAGCCATCCCCAGAACGCAGCCGGCATTATTAAAATCCAGATCCAAAGGGATGTATCCAGCAGCCACCACAATCCGGCAATCACAGGTGCGGAGATCAGCATGCTTTTAAAAATATATCTTCGCATGGCGCGAAAAGGTGGTTTTTGGGCAGGTGCCGATTTAATATAGTCAGGAACAATCTTTTCAAGAAAAGGATCCAGTTTGTGCTTTTTAATCAGGGGAAAAAGGAGGATAGAGCCGTTGCCTTTAGAATCTCCGTAGCCGGCGCTTTCAAGATGAACAGAGCAGTATCCAAAGGGCTGACGAAGAACTCCTTCCATGATCCAAATTGCCTGGATACGGTTAAACGGAATCGTAATTCGTTTTTTTTCAAATATTCCCCTTGTAATCAGCAGCTCATCACTGAATACGGTAAGGCTGAAGTCGCCATAGGAAAAGAGTGTTCCAAAAAATGACATCAGCCACGCAAACAGAATCAGCAGCCCGATTACAGTAATGATCAGGAAGAGATCTGTTTCAGCAGGTATCACATTCATGAACCACTCATAGATTTCATTCTCGCTTATGAGCGGCTCCGCCTGAGAAAATAGTGTTCCGATCACTGAAAGCGCAATTCCAAAGCTGCCTGAAGTAGATGCAGCTACAAGCAGGTTTTTGCCGGGTAAATGAAAAGTGCTTGCTTGCTTTTCTTCAGCAGGGTTTTCTACATCTTGCAGGCCGGTATCAGGGCCATTATTCTTCTTTAGTTTTTCTGTGATGATTTCAGCATTGGCCCGGCTGATTGCATCGATTGTAGCTTCTCGTGAGCTGGATGCTGCTGTTTTTATTTCTACCTTAACCAGGCCGAACATTCGCTGCAAAACACCGGCTGTGATATCTATAACCTGAACCCTGTCTCTTGTCAGATACAAATTTTGCCTCACAAGCAGGCCTCTTTTAATGTGCATCTGGCCATCTTCAATTTTGTATTGAAACCGCCACCAGCTTACAATTCCCAATACAAGCAGTGTCAGAAAGCCGCCGCCAATCCACCAGATTACTGAAGCTTCACCGCCCCGTGAACCCACAACAAGAAGCACAATAATTGTTACCAAATTGCCTTTAATAAGGGCCAGTGCACGTGCCACTGCGGCAATCGGATGTTGTCGCCTGAATTCAGACATCTTCTTCGGCAAGTCTTGCATAGGTTGAGATTGTATCACGAACATGATCTGCTATCATTTCATCCAGCGCAGAAATTTCATGGGTTGTTGCTGCTGTGGATATTGTCACCGAAGCGAGCTTATACCAGCGAAGAATGGGGCCTTGGGTAGTATCCACATGCTGCACTCTGCTTAGCGGAATTAGTGTTCGCCTTCGTATGATTACACCTCTCAGCAAATCAATTTCGTGTTCGTCAATTTCATATCGCCAGTGTCTCCATCGAACATATGGAATAAAAAAAATACCGGCTATATAGTAAAGTAGAGTAAAAACAGCCAGGGCAATCAGAGTCCAGGCGTGATTTCCTTGCCAGCCCAGAAATATTGCATAGAGTGCGGGGAGACCAAATATGAATAAATTTCCACCGGCTGCAGCCCATTGCCAGGCCCGTATAGCACGCGGGGTAAGTTTCTTGGACGGGGTTTTCTTCATTCGGTCTGTTCGTGATTATTTCCTGCAATATAAATATAGGAATTTCGGGACTTCAAACATAAGAGAACAGACATCACGGAGCAAACAATTTAATATGGTTTGCTTATGAACTTAACGATTTCCAAATACCGGAGTTCAATCAAAGACACTACAGATCAAATTGTCCGGAAACATATTAATGTAACCGGCCAACAAACTCTTCATTAGTTCTGTACTGTAATTTTTTATCCCGGGCTTCTTCAAATTTTTGAAGAGAATGCAGCATGTTAACAGTGCAAGCGGCACAGATAGAAATTAATGCGATTATGACCATCAGAATCAAGGCAATTGATAACATCATATATAGATTAGATTTATTTAAATTTGTTGCTTCAATAAATTGAAATCTACGGGCTATCGTTCCGTCTAAAAAAAAAGCCACACAAGGTGGCTTTTACAGAGAAATGTTCAAAAAAAGGATTTTAATCTTTATTTTTGATATCCTGAATTTCAAGTCTGATTTCCTGGGCAAGTTTCTTAAGTTCCTGTAGTTGCTTGCGGGCACGTGTACCGGCGGCTTTATTTCCCTTGTTGTAAAACTTGTCCATATCATCTTCAAGCTCTGTCATTAAATCTTTTACCTGATCAATTCTACTCATCTAAATCTCCAATTAAATTAATATTTCCGGTGATAGTTTTATCACCTCTTTATACAAAAGAAAACTCTATTTCGAGATTCTCCTGTTAGTAATCGCCTAATTTAACATTCTGAAGCGTAAATACACGTTTTTTTTTCAAATTTTTTGGAATAATCTTCAAAAATGGGTGAATTCACGTAGATTCTTCATAATAATCGGCAACCTCTTCTCCTTTTTTCTGATCTACAAGTAGTGAAACTAAAACTGCAACTAAAAACAGAGCTGCACAAAACAGTATCGACTGGTGTAAACCGAACTCGGTTTGCAGCAAGCCCAAACCTATAATACCGAAAACCCCCGCCAGTTTATTTGACAAACCCCAAAATCCAAAAAACTCTGCTGCTTTGTTTTCCGGTGTAAACAGACCCACCAGTGCCCTGCTTGCGGATTGGCTTGATCCGAGACTTAATCCTGCAATTACCCCTATGTACAAAAATACATACTGAGCCTCCAACTCCAGTCCGAATTGTAAGTTTATCCAGTCGGTTATATCAGTAACGGCCCAAATTCCCAAAACTCCTGTAAACCATAACATCAGAGAGAGGTTATAGGTTAGCTTCGCACCAATTCTGTCCTGAAGGTAACCGAAGAAAACCGCTCCTGCAGCTGCCGTAATCTGAACAACAATAAACATCAGTATCCGAACCTCCTCATCCCATTTTACAACCTGATCACCATAGATAAATGCAAAAGATATGACAATGTAGATACCGGCCATCGCGAAAAAAACAGAGATCAAAAATATAGCCAGCTCACGGAATCTGCCGATCTCTTTCAGAGTATGGCCGAGTCGTTTAAATCCAACGGAGGTAAATGTTTCGTTATCGGGCAGCTTATTGCGAACACCCGGCTCCCTAAGCCATATAAAGGTCGGAATAGCAGCAAGCAAAAAGAAAGCAGCTGCAAAGGGGCCTACCCATCGAATTCTTTCAAAATTTTCAGCCGTGGCATCACCCAAAAAAACAATCACAAATCCTGCTGATACCAGCCCGCCGAGATAACCAAGCGCCCACCCGAACCCTGAAATCTTTCCGAAATCTTCGGGCGGGCCAAGGCTTGGCAAAAAAGCAGCAATGAAATTTTCCCCGATTGAGTAGGCAAAATTTGAGATGATCATCAAAATGACTCCAAGCACAATCAGGCCGGGTTCAACAAAATAGAGCAGAGTGGTACTCATAATCGTAAGCAGATAACTGTAAAACAGAAATTTCTTTTTCATCGCTGAGTAGTCCATGATGGCACCAAAAACCGGGCCGCTTAATACAACCAGGAAATAACTGGTTGCCAGCGCAACACTCCACAGCAGATTCCCCAATCTGTAGTTGTCTTCTGCATCTCCAACAATAACCGTGGTAAACAAGACAGGAAAAATAACAGTTATGATAAGCAGGGTATATGACTGATTGGCAAAATCAAACATCGCCCATCCAAAGATTTCTTTTTTGGAGGCTCTTTTGGTTCGCCGTCTTTTGATCATATTATAAAAATTTTTGGTAGTTAGTTTAAATACTGTGCAGTTACACGTTGTCTGACAAAGGGTGTTCAAAATAGTCCGGATACAGACAAACCACGCAGCAGGTAAAAGCTGAATATATCAATTGACAGGTAATAATTTCATTATTTAAACAATCTTTACAGAAGTCCATTAATTTGAATTCAGGAGAACGATAAAAAAATCTTATCTTTCAAAAAATCAATTAACTTAAACTCTGTTATGCATGGCTAAAGTAGTTTTAATTCCGGGAGACGGAATTGGCCCCGAAATTTCATCATCAGTAACTAAAATTCTGGAAACCGCTGGTGCTGATATAGACTGGATTCAATGTTCTGCGGGTGAAACGGCACAGCAGGAGACCGGCAATCCAATTCCGCAGGAAACAGTGGACGCCATCTCAAAATATAAACTTGCCTTAAAAGGCCCGCTCACAACCCCCGTCGGTTCCGGCTTTCGTTCGGTAAATGTAAGCCTCAGGCAAAAATTTGATCTCTACAGCAATATACGTCCGGCCAAATCAATTCCTAACATTGACACACCCTTTCGCCAGGTAGATCTTGTGATGTTCCGGGAGAATACCCAGGGATTATATATAGGAAAAGAGCATTGGGTTGATGAGGAAAAAAAGCATGCAGAAAGTATTGCCGTGGTAACCCGTTATGCCAGTGAAAGAATTATCAGGGCTGCTTTTGAATATGCAGTTAAAAAAAACCGGAAAAAAGTAACCCTGGTTCACAAAGCCAATATTTTGAAATTGACAACCGGCCTCTTTTTAAAAATAGGCCGGGAAATTGCAGAAGATTATCCGAACATCGAATTCGAAGATTTAATTGTGGATAATATGGCCATGCAGATGGTTATGAGACCGCACGTTTTTGATGTGATCGTAACGACTAACCTCTTCGGAGATATACTTTCTGACCTCGCATCAGGGCTTGTGGGCGGATTAGGGGTTACAGGAGCTGCCAATGTGGGAGACGAGGCAGCCATGTTTGAAGCTGTACACGGTTCAGCTCCCGATATAGCCGGGCAAAACAAAGCCAATCCGATTGCACTTTTATTTTCGGCCTTAATGCTTCTCGACCATCTTGATCAGACACGGGTTGCCGCTCATATACGTGCGGCTCTCTACGCGGTTTTGCAGGATCACAAGGAGCAATGCACACCCGACATCGGGGGAAGCGGCAACACAACAACATTTACAGAAGCGATTTGCAATGAGCTTCTGTAATATTTGTTTCTTTACCAGTCCGTTTTACAACTCTTTGAAATCAACCTTTCTTGTTTTGGTATTCAGAAGGGCCGCCATCGCTTCATTGTCGAAACCGTGAGCACTACCCGGATTGATGGAAGTGGTTGATCCTGTCGTATCAAGGCGCTGCTGATGTGTATGGCCTGAAATCACAAAATCGTATTTTCCTGATTTCTCCAGGCTTTCTGTAATCCCGGTATATGTTCCGTGGTAGACAGCTATTTTCAATCTATCTTCTTCAAATTCATAGAATTCTCCATGAAGTTTGCCACCGATTTCATCAAACTTTCTCATCAGCAGATACTTGTCTCCATCATTATTACCAAATATTCCGTGCAGATTAAGGCCATCAAAATGTTCAATTGTAAACGGGCTGCAATAATCACCTGCGTGGACTACTTTTTCTGCTCCGGCATCCTTAAAGAGGCGAACTGCCTTTTTTATATTGGGGACGTGATCATGAGTATCAGCAATTATTCCTATTATCATAGAAGTCAGATTTTGAGCATATTATCTAAATGTCTGTTTGTTCATTAAAAATGCAGACCTGGTTCCGTAACATCAACTACTTTCAACCATTTTTTTAATGCCTGTTTATATTTTGTAAACTTTTATTACTTTAACAAAAAATAACACTACAGTCTGTTTCCCCATGAATTTACATGTGCTGAATCCGCTCCGATGGAGAAAATCATTTTTGATTACAATTCTTGTTGCTTTTATCGTTGTGTGGATACTCTTTATTGATACGTATAGCCTTTACACGCGTTACGAATTACATCAGAAAAAAAATGATTTGATTGAACGGACAACCGAACTAAAAACAGAAACAGCCAGCCTGGAACAAAAAATTGAAGAATTAACAAAAAATACCGATCTGCTGGAAAAGATTGCACGTGAAGAATATGGTATGAGAAAACCCGGTGAGACCGTCTACAGAATTAAATAGACTCCAAAAAGATTTCGCAGAAGTTAGAGAGTATCTCTCTTTTATTTCTTTCTACAATTGGATTTTTGTTTATTTTAAAATGCATTCAAAAACAAAAGAAATTCAGTATGATCTCTATTGGCATTGATTTGGGCGGCACGAATATTAAAGCTGCCATAGTTGACAAAAAAAATGGTTTGATTGATCATATCTCAATTCCAACTGAAGCAGAACAGGGGAAAACACATGTTTTTGACCGTATTGCAACAGCAGTAGAAATGCTCAGAGAGAAAAAAAACATTACACCCATGGGTGTGGGAATGGGGCTTCCGGGGATGGTTAGCCTGGACAGGCAAACCGTAAAAAATCCACCCAACCTGCCGGGCTGGAAATCGGAAAACGTTGCTGAAGAAGTAAAAAAAAGAACGGGTCTGCGATGTGTGATTGAGAATGATGCGAACCTCGCCGCTCTGGGATCTGCACGCTTCGGGGTAGGAACTGATCTCGATCATTTTATCATGATTACACTCGGTACAGGTGTAGGGGGCGGTATTATTTACAATAATAAGCTTTACAGGGGAACTACCGGCGCTGCAGGTGAATTGGGACATGTGATTATCAACTATCACGGGCCGCTTTCGAACAGTAACACACGCGGAGGAATTGAAGCTTACCTGGGACAGCGTTTTTTGAGCCGTTATGCAGCTGATTCTATCCGTCAGCATCCGGACAATCCGCTTTGTAAAAAATTTGGTGATGATTTTGACCAACTTGAACCCATTCATCTGTTCCAGGAAGCCAATAAAGGAAATGATCTGGCCATCTCGATTTTAAAAAAAACAGGCCAAAAACTCGGTTATGCTATTGTCAACTACATTCACATACTTGATATTCGAAAAATTGTGGTGAGCGGCGGTGTTGCGAAGGCCGGTAAATGGCTTCTTGATCCTGCCTCCGAAACAGCCCGCAAGTATATGATGCCTCCATTTCTTGATGATTTTGAAATTATATATGAAGATCTTGGTAACATGGCAGCAATGCTCGGGGCAGGTAGTTTGGCGTTTGAAGAATTAAATTAAAAAAGAAAAGCCGCTATGTACCCATTTAATGCGGCCAAATTCATATTCTTATTACTGTTTCTCTCAGTTGCAGCTGTTTTAGTTGGTTATACCGATGCTACAGGCCAGGTTACAGAAACAGAAAGTGACACTACCACAGTGGAAGAAGTTCCTTCTGACACGTTGCAGCCGGCATTACAAGACACTCTGTTCCAGACCGTCCCTGATACACTGCCATTTATGGGCGGCGATGGCCCGCCTGACGGTGTTACCCAAAGGCCGGCAACCCGCCGTTCAGAAGGAGAACTTGCCGATGATGCCGTTCAGTTCAGTGCCAGGGATTCCCTCAACTTCAACTTCCGGGGCGAACGGACAGGGTTACTCTTTGGCTCAGCAAATGTACGGCATGAAAACGGTGAACTGAGTGCAGGAAAAATAAAACTCTTTATTGACAGAGATGAGGTGGAGGCCCAAACAGAAACACCTGAAGATACACTTTCCTATCCGGTGCTTCGTCAGCAAAACCAAGAACTGAAAAGCAACAGAATTTTATTTAATTACGAGACTGAGAGGGGTAAATTTGAAGTTGCAGAAATTTCAATACAGGATGGGCACTTGATCGGAACCAAGGTAAAAAACAGAAATGAATCGGAGGTTTTTATCGAGGACGGGATTTACTCAACCAACGATCCCAACTATATGTACTACTACCTGAAAGCAAAACGGATGAAAGTTGTGGACGAAGAGGAGGTCTTTTTCACAAATGCACAACTCTTTATTCTGGATATACCCTATCCGCTGGTATTTCCTTTTGGTTACGTGCCGGCAGGTATCGAGGATAAACAATCAGGCTTACTGGAACCAACCTATGTATTTGAAGATACTTCCACAAGGGGAATCGGGCTCCGGAATCTTGGATGGTTTCAGTATATCAATGAATTTTTAACCGCTCAAACTTCATTTGACCTCTTTACATCCGGTACATTTTTTAATGACACGCGCCTGCAATATCGCAAAACCAATCAATACGACGGCTCCATTCAAATCGGTTTTTCGCGTGAACAAGGCCTTGAACCTACCGACGCTGATTTTGATTTGTCAAAGAGACAGAACCGGAGAATTAATGTTCGTCACAATCAAACACTTTCTCCGTATGCCAATTTAAACGCCAACATTGATCTGCGTACCCAGGAATTTTTTACCCGGAACTCTTTCGACCTCGATGAACGTGCTCAAACCAGTTCAAATTCAAGCATTAATTACAGGTATACCCATCCGGAAAATACTTATAACTTTACTTTAAACAGCCGGTTAAATCAGGATTTTTTCAATAATTCGACAAGACTTACGGGCCCGGATATGAACTTTTCGCTCCGGCAGTTTTCACCATTTAAATCAGACGTACCCGGTGCAGGAAGGGAAAGATTCTATGAGCGAATCTCTCTTGACTACCGGAACACCTTCAGTTCCGATTTTAACTTCAGGCCAATCGATGCCGATAGTGCTGAAGTGGGTTTTATCGAGGCTCTTTTCAGTCCCTCAAAATTCAGGGAAGCAACAGGAAATGATGAACATATACAATTTGGATTCAGACAAAATGCCGATGTTCGGTTTGCACAAATTATTCCAAGTCAATTTCTAAACATAAGCGGTAATTTTTCCATTACAGAGTGGTGGTATCCTTCAACTGTCCGCAAAGAACTGAATGAAGAGGAAAACCGGCTGGAAACCTTCCAGGTACAAGGGTTTTCTACTGCGCGCCAGTACAATGCAGGTGTCAACTTTTCTACTACCATTTTTGGTGTTTCAAGAGCTAAAATCGGTAACCTTGAAGGATTCAGGCATACGTTCCGGCCCAATATCGGATTTAACTTCCGGCCGGACTTCAGTTCTGAAAGATTTGGTTTCTTCAGGGAAGTTCAATCCGATACACTGGGTAACACCCGTAAGTTTTCGATATTCGAGCGCGGTATTTTGGGAGGTCCCGGTGCAGGTGAACAGCGGAATGTCAGCTTTGGATTCAGTAATGTGTTCGAAACCAAAATAGTAAAACGGGATTCAACCGGTGAGGTAAACAGTGAAAATGTACGGCTGATTGATAACTTTTCGGTGAATTCAAATTACAACTTTGCTGCAGACAGCCTGAATTTCGGCAGAATACGAATGAATCTTACATCACAGATCTTGGGAAGTGTCCGTCTGCGCGCTTCTGCAGAATATTCCCTGTACGCAAGAGATGAACAGGGACGCGAAATCAACACCTTCATTTTTAATGACTCAAATAAAATACTGCAGCCTATCAGTTATAGCGTAAACCTGGGTTACAATTTTAAAGGCGGGGGCAGGGCGCCTCGTGTACAGACACCCTATTACAGGCCTTACGAACCTTTTGACCAGGAACTTTTCAGGCCGTATGACTCCAATTTTAACTACGTGCCAGTCCAGGATTTCAGTTCACCGCTAACCGTTGCTTTTGATTTCAGCTACTCCTGGCGGTTTCGTTTCAATCAAAAAGCTCAGCAGCGGGCAATAATAAACGCCAGGAATATTCAGTTTAATTTAACTCCCAAATGGAGTGCAGGCACTCAAATTGGTTATGATTTTATTGAAAAAGATCTGACCCCGTCACAGTTTAATATGATCCGGAGAATGGAAGGCTGGACTCTCACTTTTAATTTCAATCCCTTTGGTGATTTTCAATACGCTTTTTTCAGGTTGTCGATTAACAGCGGCCAAATACAAAGCCTGTTTCAAAAACTACCCGGACTCAACAATCTGGAAAGAAGCACCTCACCGTCCGGCCGCCGGCCACCCCGGTTCTAATTTTAATAAATCAGTAAATAACCGGGAGATGAAGATTGAGATACGATGTGATATTGTTGAAAAAGAATTACATTTACATCGATAAATTTTGAAATATTTGAACAGCCTCTTATGTCAGGAAAATATATACCACCACCCTTACTTGCGAATAAGAAAGGAGAGGAGAGATCTGTCGGTGTGGAATTTGAATTTGCAGGTGTGGAATTGCCGAAAGCGGCTGAAATACTGAAAAATCGGTTTGGTGGTATAATTGAAGCCAAAAGCACTTATCAATACGCTCTCAAGGATTCGGTTTTAGGTGAGTTTAGAATTGAATTGGATGCACAACTTCTCCGGGACAAAAAATATGAGAAACTGCTTAAAAAAGTTGGAATTGATCTTTCGAACCTCAAAAAGAAAAAAGAACTTGAAGATATTTTAACTGATATCGCTTCAACCGTTGTTCCTTTTGAGATCATAACACCGCCGGTTCCCTATTCAAGACTGCCTGAACTGGATCTTCTGATTAATGATATGAGAGAAAAAAAAGCAGAGGGAACCGGAACTTCATTTTTACACGCTTTCGGACTGCATTTGAATCCTGAGGTGCCTGACACAAATGTTGATACACTATTAAACACATTGAAAGCATTTATTCTTCTTCAGGATTGGATACGACTGGATTCTGAGATTGATTTATCGAGACGTATCACTCCCTATATTGATGACTACAGTGCCGTTTACAAAAACCTGGTTACCAATACTTCCTATCATCCAGATATGAAGAAGCTTATGGATGATTACCTGAGATTTAACCCCTCCAGGAACCGGCCTCTTGATATGCTGCCTGTTTTTGAATTTATTGATAACAAGCGGGTAAAAAAGGTAATTGACGATGGCCTTACCTCGGCCCGGCCAGCCTTTCACTACCGTCTGCCCAATTGTAAAATTGATGAAAAGGAGTGGTCTCTTTCTGTTGAATGGAATCGCTGGGTACTGGTCGAATTACTTGCAAACAGTAAAATATCCTTGAATTCACTATGTAAAGAGTACCACTCCCTGCAGGACAAAGAGCTGTTTGGTTTTAAGAAAAAGTGGATAAAAAAAGTACACAAATGGGTGTATCATGTTCGGCAATAGACCGGTAATCGGAGTTACGGGTCCTGAAACAGGCGGACTTGGAGCGTGGATTTTCACAGCTCTCTCCGTCAGGCTTGCGGGAGGCAAACCTCTGAGAATTACACCTCAAAAAAATATTTCGATCGAAGCCTTAGACGGGCTTATTATGGGTGGCGGAGCCGATGTTTCGCCCGAACACTACGATGAGGATAAAATCGACAAAGAAGATTTTAAAAAGGGTGGCAGGAGCTTTATTGAGTGGATATTTACAATTTTGCTCTTTCCGGTGTACTTACTTGTGCGTTATTTTTTAAGTACAAAAACAAGCCCTATTGATCCCCTGAGGGATGAGATTGAATTCCGGTTATTAAAAAATGCCATTCATCAGAAAAAACCTGTTCTCGGTATCTGCAGGGGTATGCAGTTAATAAACATTCACTTTAAAGGATCACTTCACCAGGATATAAGCAATTACTATTCGGAAACACCGCAAGTGGCTACTGTGTTTCCGAAGAAAACAATCACTATAAAAAGCGGTTCAGTTTTAGAACAGATTTTGAATACCACAAGCTGCAATGTAAATGCTCTTCATAATCAAGCGATAAAAGTTCCCGGAAAGGGCATAGTATTAATTGCAAGAGAAGAGGCAACAGAAATTGTTCAGGGTATTGAACATGAAGATTATCCCTTTTTACTTGGCGTACAGTGGCATCCGGAATACCTGATTCAGATCAAAAGACAGCGTAAAATTTTTAAATTTATTGTGAATAAGGCAAGAAAATAGTTACCCGTTTTTAGGCTAATCTTCTATTGGTGTAATTTTTTTTTGAGTTGTCGAATCCCAAATGAAAATGCCGGCGATAAATCTGCTAACCAATGAACCTGACAGCTGAAAATGATCCGCTTCAGTTTTTTTTGCCAAACGACATGGTTGGATACTCCTTCATGTTGTAAGCAACATTTGCATTTTTGTTGATATCTGTAACTTTCATAACGGTTTTTTCACCACTTTCCAGGTCTTCATGAGTCATCTCCATCATCATCCCGGCCGGATAGTCCTGGGGTACTTTTCCTTTCAGTTGCTTGGCCTGAGAATTCACCTGAAACATTCTCTGAATACCAAGATCTTCATCCTGAGTTAGCCACATCTCCATTCTTGAATCACCGGAGAGCGATTCGTATCCCTCACATGATTTGCCGGAAACAGTCTTGGTTCCGATTTTTTTGAATTGCGGGTATTCAGTCTCGTCTATTTCTTCAGCTTCTTCCATCTCTTCATCTTCATACATTTCAGCAAATTTGTCTGCATACTCTTCGGCCTGTTTCCAGTCGTACGCGAATGAGAATTTCCCGTCCTCACTATCCATCAGCATCACCATTACTTCGTTTTTCAGATCATAGACAATAAACACTTCGCCATCTGCTCCTTCCATCTGTTCTCCCGAGAACCTGGTGCCGGTATACATCTCATTTTCATTAAACAGCATATTCATGAACATCGGAGGTTCATTTTTACCGTTTTCTTTGATGTTTTCGATCTGCATCGTAGTAACTACATCAAATTGATATGATTCTTCTACATTCGCACTGCTGGCAAGTGTAAATGGCGACTTTTTCGGATTCCCGGATTCATCATACTCTGTTCCAAAAAAGAGATCCCAGGAATTCTCAACCATCTGTTCCGCTTTCTTTTCTATCTCCTGGTCAATTTTTTGCTCAACTTTGTCTTCAGTTGCCTTTTTTGCCTTGTTCTTAAGCTTCTTTAAGATTTGGGCATCGGCGGCAGATGCTAAAATTAATATCGAAATAACTGAAATTATGAAACCTGTGAAATACCTCATTTTTGTATCCTTTTTAATAAGTGAATAAATCCCTGTTTTTCTGAATGAACCTTATATTAATCTAATCAATACTACTATTAATTTTATAAAATTAGTTAGTGGAAGTCACGATTTATTTTAAATTTTTTTTGATGGGTTGTGTATCTGTTTAAAATCAGCACTGATTATTTATCTGGATTAATTTCCCGGCGGTTTGTCTCTTTCTAATAAATGCGTAAAAGAGCATTGATTTGCATCATATTTTTTTAACCTGAATTATTCACAAATTTTAGGAAAAATAATTTAAAAAGGTATATAACAGTAATTAACTGTCATTCATGTTATTGAACTCAATTTTCGTCTGGGCTACTCTGCGAAATTTATCTGTGTGCTGCGTTGTCTCGGAAATGGTGTACTCAACGTACTTAGGTACGTTTCCGCCCCCATTTCCGGGACGCCTTGCCCACCGCCAAATTTCTTGGTGAATAATCCAGGTTAAACGGCCCTTGCTCTTCGTGTTGAATCCCAAACCGGCTTGCCAAGGAATTGAGAAAGAACATTTGCATCATCTCTTATTTTGTAAATATCACCATGATCAATTACGTTCAGCCTTGAACCGTTTTTTAAAATCAAATTCAGCTCATAACTGTAGTAAGATTTTTTGTCACCCCTCACATATTCAGAGATAATTTGAATTGCATGAATGCTGCTGAGCCGTGCTGAGTGCTTATCAGGATTCTCAACGGAGGTAATGTCCGGAGCTTTCCATCCTTTCCAAAAAAATCCGTTTGTTTTATCAAAAACCACCGGTTTGGCATATGAATAGAAAAGTAAAGCCCCTGCAACAGAAAAAATACTCCCGAAAAGAAGCAACGGTAAAAAATCACCCTCAAACAAAGCACTTCCGTTTTGGAATACCGAATAGATTTGGAAAGAAGGCAATCCAAGCCCTACAAGTATAAAAACAGAACTAAATGCTTTCGCACCAAGAGATGCCTTGAACGCGGTACGGTTATAATTTTCTGATACAAGATTATGAGTCCGGAAATTGGATCCGCCGCCTTTCATGGGCATCCAGTCAGTCTGTAATGCCAATGGATCATCAAAAACTGATGCATCGAACGGTTCAAACCGTTTTCCGGCTTCTTTTACAAGTTTTTTAAGTCTGTTCAGCATTAGACTTTTGCATTAATGATTATTGATAAGCACCTACAAAATTTTTCCTTTATTTAATAATGCGAAAAAAAATTGATGATCAGTCAATAAAAAAAGTATCCGGTAATGTTTCCGGGTAATAGTCAGATTTGCAAATAGATCAGCAGTATTATCTTCGTGAGCACCAGTAGTGCATTTTCATAGAGACAAAAATCAAGTAACCTGACGATTGCGCTTGATCAGGCTTTGAATTCATATTTCATTTAATGGCTTTTGCTTGAACTGTCTTTTTCTGTTAGATTGTTTTTCATACAACCACAATCTAATCACGGGCATGTTACAGGTACAAATACTCGGCTCACTCACTCTTCTGAAAGAAGATGAATCTTATGGCGATTCCTTTTTGGCCGGACCGAAAAGAGTGGCTTTGCTTACCTATTTGATGCTTGCCAGGCCTCGGGGATTTCATCGGAGAGATAAACTAACGGCTCTTTTCTGGCCTGAATCTTCACAAAAGGGTGCGCGCAACGCATTGAGCAATATGCTTTATCAGATAAGACATTCTCTTGGGAAAGAGTCGGTTCTGAACCGCGGTATCGAAGAGGTCAGCCTAAACCGCGATAACATCTGGTGCGATGCGCTTGCTTTCGAAGAATTTATAAATGAAGGCAATCCAACCGGGGCATTAGATCTATATAGGGATGATTTGCTGACGGGATTTCACGTCTCAGAAGTATCCAATAACTTTACAGACTGGCTCGAATCAGAAAGGAACCGGCTCAGGCAAATGGCATTTGACGCATCATGGAGTTTAGCCGAGAGAGCGGAAAAATCAGGGCAGCCCGGCGTTGCACAGACATGGGGAAAAAAGGCGGTCAGTTATATGGACTTTTCGGAAGATGCCTGTATCGAGCTGCTTAAGCTGCTTGACCGAATCGGGCACCGCACTGAAGCTCTGAAAGTTTACAAGGAATTTGTACAGCAGTTAAAGAAAAAGTGGGAATTGGAACCTTCGGATGATATTGTTCAACTTTTTGAAAAAATTAAAGCCGGTAAAAGTACAGGACCATCATCACCCACCTTAAACGGATTCTACAAAAACCGAGAGCGATCAATTGCGGTGATTCCGTTTGAAAATATCGGAACAGAGAAAATATCGATCTTTACAGGCGGAATACACGGTGAGATTGTTACAAGGCTTACCGGACTATCAGAACTGCAGGTTATTTCCCGAACTTCTGTCAAAAAATATGCAAACTCAAATAAAACAATTTTCGAAATAGGCCGGGAGCTCAATGTGGAGTATATTTTAGAAGGTGAGGTACAGGAAACAGAGAATGAGGTCCGGGTAAATGTGCGACTGATCAATTCCCGTGACGACAGGCAGCTTTGGGCAAGTGATTTCAGACGCAAAATCACTGCTCACAATCTGTTTCAGATTCAAAGCCTGATAACAAAAAAGATTGCCAGGGCTTTACAGGCAAAGCTCTCTCCAAAAGAGAAAGCTCGTGTCGAAGAGCGTCCAACAAGTCAAATAGACGCCTATCGGCTTTATATGCAGGGCTGGAGCTGGATTGAACAGCGAACTGAAAAAGGAATGAGAAGGGGACTGGACTATTTCAGGGAAGCAGCAGAAAAAGATGCGTATTTTACTCTGGCCCTGGTTGGACAGGCACTGGCGCTTCTGGGGCTGCATGGATATGGCCATCAAACATCAGATGGAACACTATTCGATGCCGAAGATTTGATAAATCAAGCTTTGGATCAGGATCCGGATTTGGCAGAAGCATATGCTGCCCGTGGCCTTTTGCTTACCGGCAGACAACAAGGCCCTGAGGCTGAAGAAGCTTTAAAACTAGCTCTCGAACTGAGGCCGGGACATGCTAATACACACAATAAACTGAGCTGGTTATATCAACTTTTAGGGCAACCGGCTAAAGCACTAAAATACGCAAAAAATGCTGTTGAACTGGATCCGTTTTCACCGGAGGCCGTTATTAACTTATCCTTTTCTTGCATGATTAATGGCGATCTTGAAAAAGCATTACAGCAAGCCGAACAGGCATACAATTTACAACCAACATGGCCAACAACCCTGTTTTATCAAGGCCTGATTCAGTATCACCGGGGTAGGTACCGGGAAGCCGGAGAAATTGTCAAAAACCTGTCGGTACCCTGGACCGGGGAAGGCCCGCAAGCACTGCAGGCTCTTTCGGAATTGAAAACCGGAAATCGTAAATCAGCAGAACGCTTTTTAGTAAAATGCAAAAAGCAAAACGATTATTTCCACGCCGGCCTGATGTATGCCACATTTGGGGAAAATCAAAAAGCTTTAGAAAAATTCAAAATGATTAAAACCTGGCAACCGTGGCCTGCACATGCTATCTACTATCTTTTTCCCGGGACTCTTCAGGAGATCAGAACAGACCTGGTCTATGGCAAAATTTTGAATAATTTAAAACAAAGCTGGGGATTGACAATCAGTTAAAGTCAGATCCAATCACAAGCCGAGAATATTTTTACCCTGAAAAAAAACGATATCTGTGGGTATTCCGGCGTCAGCCAGGCGATTCAGTGATTGCTGCAAACGATCATCTTTTACACCATATTTTTCGACAAAAGCCGCAACTCCTTCATAATCACCATCGCCCTGAAAACAGGCTTATTTCGCTGTATATCCGCCGTCAATAACAAGCTCGCTGCCGGTCACAAATTTGGATTCATCCGATGCGAGATATAAGATTCCATATGCGATATCTTCGGGTTCGCCGACGTGACCGATGGGATGCAGACTGTCCAGTTCTTCCCGGAATGCATCCACACCGCCGGGAGATTCTTTACCAAGCTCTTCTACAAGAGGTGTCCAGATAAATCCCGGATGCACTGAATTTACCCTGATATTATCTTCTGCATAGAGAAGTGCATCCGTTTTACTCATCACACGAACAGCACCTTTTGAAGCATGATACGGAGGCAGGTCTTGTGCGCCAACTATTCCATAAATTGAAGAGAGATTGATGATGCTGCCGCCGCCCGATTCCTTCATTGAAATTACCGCATGTTTTGTACAGAAAAAAACGCCATTCACATTTACACTCATTACCTTCATCCACTCCTCTTTTGATACAGTGTGAGTTGGCTTATCCGCTCCCGAGATGCCTGCATTGTTGACCAAAACATCCACCGGACCAAACTCTTCTTCAATCTCACCAAAAACTTTTTTTACACGTTCTTCATCTGATGTATCCAGATTCCAGTACATTGCAATTCCCCCGGATTTTTCAATCTCCTCAACAACCTTATGTCCTTTTTCATCATCGATATCGGTTACTGCAACTTTAGCACCGTCATTTGCAAGTATTTGACAACTTGCCTTACCGATTCCGGATGATCCACCTGTCACGATAGCTACTTTTCCTTCAACTCTTTTCATGATATTCTCCTCATTATTTTGTGTTATCTCTTTCAAATGTTTAGGAGAAGAGTTTTGCTGACTTAAATAAAAACTGCTTCTCTAAAACTTTTTAGACGTATAATGGTAACACTCTTGTGGAGTTTATAATTCGGACTCTATACCCGGGAAGAATACTCATTTTTCATAAAAAACCGCTTCTGCCTATCCGGCAAAAACGGTTTGCTCTTATTTCTATATCAACGAAAGTATATTGCAATTAAAGTCTCTATTGTCATAAAATACTTTAAAGAAACTACCTCTTATCTTTTAATCTACGTATACTTATTCCACAGGTGGAATAAAAGAAAAAAGGATTCCCTCGAGTACGCCCGGGTCACCGGTTCCGCTCGTTGGATCCCAGAGGGCCAGCATATCTCCCGGTTCCCAGTCTCCATGGTCAAGCACATAGAACCAAATGGGTTCCGTCGTATCGACCATGTTACAGTCGGGTGGCGTTCCGGGCCGAAAGCCGCCGGAAAGCCCGGATGGGTCGTCTTGGTCAAGGGGCCAAACGCAGTGGTCGCCCGCAGCCGTGAACTGGCCGTTTACGTCCACGATCCATCCGGCTCCCCAGCCACCATTATTACCAAGGCCGTTTTCATCGAAGTTGCCGATCCAGACGGTATATGCATGACCTGCATCAAATGCAGAAGTCTTCAGCTGCCATGAAAAGGTATTATTGCTTTTATTGCGAAGAAATACCAGTTCCCCATCTGCTTCTTCGCAATTTTGATCTTCATCGCACGTAAACAAATCGAAAAGAACAAACGAGGTCTTTGGCTGTATTGTTTCCTGCTCGTCAGACGAGCTTGTTATTTCATTGTCACATCCGGCGAGAGTGATCCCAAATGCGACTATCATCGTATATAAGAATTTTAGTTTTCTGCTTTTCATAATAATTACCCCTTATTTTTGGATACCGTGAAGACATGGAAAAGTTGTCTGAACAGCATCCGCTTATGTTAAAGTTAAATGTTCAGCTGTAACATAATTAGTGGCTCTTAGTTTACTCTCTTCTGCCTCTTAGATTGGTTCTAAGACTTCGAATATT
>CAZFAJ010000013.1:0-5230 GCA_964517005.1 uncultured Balneolaceae bacterium
GAGTTAACACTGCCGGGTTTAAAACATGATATCTGTTCGGCCATACACCCGATGGCATTATCCTCTCCCTATCTGAAACTCCTGCCGCTTAATGAGTTTGGGCTCGAGTGGATCCATCCCGATTACCCGGTAGCCCATCCACTGGATGATGCGCCGGCCGTTATCGGGTACAAAAATCTTGATGAAACTGCTGAATCTCTCGGATCTGACGGCACAACATATAAAAACCTGATCCGGCCTCTGTCCGAAAATTGGGACTCTCTCGCAAAAGATATTCTCTCCCCCCTCCGTATACCATCTCAGCCGGTAAAAATGGCGCGCTTTGGGCTCTCAGCACTTCAGCCGGCAAGCAGGCTAGTAAACAAATTTAAGCAGGACCGGGCATCTGCCCTGTTTGGAGGAATGGTAGCTCACAGTATTTTGCCGTTGGATAAAATACCCACTTCAGCTATCGGCCTTGTTTTAAGTGCGGCTGCTCATGCCGTTGGCTGGCCGATGCCCAAAGGAGGTTCACAATCCATCGCGGATTCCATGGGGAAATACTTTCAATCTCTCGGAGGCGAAATTGAAACAGGAACTACGATTACTCATTTCGATCAGCTGCCAAAAGCCCGTGCTGTGCTGTTCGACCTTACGCCCGGACAGGTTGTTAAAATTGCAGGTAAAAAGTTTCCGGAAGAGTATCTTGAAAAACTAAAGGCATTCCGGTATGGTGCCGGTGTTTTTAAAATAGATTATGCCCTCAGCCGGCAGGTTCCCTGGAACGATCCTGAATGCAATAAAGCAGGCACAGTTCACCTTGGCGGAACATTTGCAGAAATAGCAGAATCGGAAAAAGATATTTCAATAGGCAAACATCCCAAAAAACCATACGTACTTGTTTCTCAGCAAAGTAATTTCGACCGGTCCCGGACACAAGACCATAAAGAAACCCTCTGGGCATATTGTCATGTCCCCAATGGGTCAACAGTTGATATGACAAAAGCTATCGAGGATCAAATTGAACGTTTTGCCCCCGGATTCCGTGATACGGTGATCAAACGCCACACAATGAATACGGCTCAAATGGAATCCTATAACTCAAATTATATCGGCGGGGATATCAACGGCGGGGCACAGGATATCTGGCAGTTATTCACCCGGCCAGTCTCACTATTTAACCCCTACTCTACTCCGGCAAAAGGTATCTATTTCTGTTCATCTTCAACACCTCCCGGCGGCGGGGTTCACGGAATGTGCGGATATCACGCAGCTGAATCTGTTTTGAAAAACGAATTCCGGCTTGCCAAAAAAGAGAGAAAATTCAGAATCTGAAGTCAATGATTAAATCGTTTTCGCAAATTGGCTAAAATTCACCGTAAATTTAGCGCTTGCTGTTTTTTATGAAAAACCGATAGATGATTCGCAATTTATACGAAAATACAAAGGATTTTGCATTCCGGTCCGCAGGGAAAAGTATGCGCACCGGTTCCAGATGGTGGACAATTTCAACACTTATCATAGCTTTTCTTGTTTCAATTCCTGTACTAAGTGTAGCTGTAAATATTTTTGTGCCTGCCGGAGAGATCTGGCAGCACCTGGCTTCAACCGTACTGCCTGATTATGTTAAAAATTCAATCTGGCTAATGATTGGTGTGGGTTCCGGAGTATTCATAATTGGCGTAGGAACGGCCTGGCTTGTAACCATGACCCGTTTTCCCGGAAGCCATTTTTTTGAATGGGCTCTTCTTCTGCCGCTCGCTGTGCCGGCTTACCTGATGGCTTATACATATACTGATTTTCTCTCTTTTACCGGACCTCTCCAGGGATTTATGCGGAGTTTTATGGGATGGCAGTCAGGCGATTACTGGTTTCCTGAAATACGTTCACTCGAAGGGGCCATCGTAATGATGTCATTCGTATTTTATCCCTATGTTTATATTCTGTCGAGAGCTGCATTTCTTGAGCAATCCCATTCACTTCTGGAGGCAAGCCGGAGCCTCGGCGCAACTGCATTTGAAAGTTTTTATAAAATAGCAATTCCCCTGGCCAGGCCTTCCATTGCTGCCGGTATGGCCCTTGCCTTGATGGAAACTCTCAATGATTTCGGAACCGTCGATTATTTTGGCGTCCAAACTTTCACAACCGGTATTTACCGAACCTGGTTTGGATTGGGCGAGAGAGTTGCTGCCGCTCAACTGGCAGGATTTCTGCTGCTTTTTATCTTGATTTTAATCCTGGTGGAACGGTGGTCCAGAAACAAAATGGATTTTAAACAAGGCGGCGCTTCACGCTTTCGCTTTGTTTCACAGTACGAAATAAAGGACTGGAAACGATGGGGAAGTATGGTTGCCTGCACCATTCCTGTTCTTATTGGGTTCATCTTCCCCCTTTTAATCCTGATTGATATGTTCATTGGAAACATGGGAGCAGCTTTGGATACGCGCTTTATTCAATATGCATTTAACACCTTTCTGGTTGCTATATTAGCCGGATTTATCGCACTATTTATTTCGCTGATTATGGCTTACAGTTTGCGTCTGCATCCAACGTATCTCACAAAAACAGCAGCCCGCATCGGGTCTATGGGATATGCAATTCCGGGATCTGTCATTGCAGTCGGTATTTTAATTCCCTTCGGCTGGTTTGATAATACCCTGGATAGCTGGCTCCGCGCCAACTTCGGTATATCCAGCGGTTTGCTCTTGAGCGGCACTATCTTTGCCCTGATATTTGCCTATGTCGTCCGTTTTCTGGCCGTATCATTTACAACCGTTGAAGCCAGCCTCACGAAGATCACACCAAACATGGATGAGGCCGCAGAAGGGCTTGGATACCGGTTTGATCAGATTTTGCGAAAAATTCATATTCCCATGATGTCGGGAAGCCTGTTTGCCGCCATGATGCTGGTAATTGTAGATGTTATCAAAGAGCTGCCGGCTACATTGATCGTACGGCCCTTTAATTTTGACACACTTGCCGTTCAGGTGTATCGTCTGGCTTCGGATGAACGTCTGGCTGAATCCTCCGGAGCAGCCCTTGCCATTATTCTCGCCGGCTTAATTCCCGTGATCATTCTCAGCAGGTCTATCTCGGCGTCACGTAAAATTGGAACATCAAAAGAGTAACATCAAAAACCGTATGACAATGCTAAACTCAACTCCCAAAACCCAAGCGGTTCTCTGCTTTCTGCCTTATCTTGTCATCAAAATATAAAATTGAAAATGTAACCTGATTATGGCTCAACCCAAATACAAAACTCATCTGGGTATGGTTGATATCCTGCCTGATGAAGTACGAAAATGGCAATTCATTGAACAGCTGATCAGAGATGAAGCAGCTAAATTTAATTTCGAAGAGATCCGGACTCCTATCATGGAGCAAACCGAACTGATTGTACGCGGCATTGGTCAGCTTACAGATATCGTGTCTAAAGAGATCTTTACATTCAACCGGGGTGAAGATCATTACGTGCTGCGGCCCGAACTCACAGCACCTGTTGTCCGCGCTTTTGTTGAGCACCACCTGGAGCAGCGCGGCGGCACCCAAAAACTGTTTTATATCGGGCCGATGTTTCGCGCCGAACGCCCGCAGAAAGGCCGTCAAAGACAATTTCATCAGTTTGGTGTGGAGATTATCGGAAGTGACGATGCTGTGGCTGATGTGGAGGCGATCATGTTCATGACACATATTTACAATAAAATCGGTATCACCAATACCACATTGAAAATTAATTCTATTGGTGATCCTGAAAGCCGCGATAATTATAAAGAAGCTTTAAAGGATTATTTCAGGCCACAGTTCGACCGTTTAAGCGAAATTTCACAAAAGAGGCTGGAAAAAAATCCGCTTCGCATTCTGGATTCCAAAGAAGAAGAAGATCAGCCTTTGATTACCAGTGCACCGTTAATTGCTGATTATCTCAATGAAGAATCGGTAGCTCATTTTGAAAAAGTGAAAGAGTACCTGGACCTTCTTAAAGTCTCCTATATTGTAGATCATCATCTCGTGAGAGGACTCGATTACTACACCCGTACAGCTTTTGAACTGACCAGCCCCGACCTGGGCAGCCAGGATGCCCTTGCAGGCGGCGGCCGCTATGATCTTTTGATTGAAGAGATTGGCGGGCAGCCCACCCATGCCGTTGGCTTTGCCGCCGGAATCGAAAGACTTATGATTGCATGTGAAGAGCTTGGCATTAAACTGTCAGAACCAAAAAAAGTGGATGTGTATATTGTGACATTAGGCGAAAAAGCCCGTAAATGGGGTGTAAAAACTCTTCCTCAGCTGCGCGAAGCGGGTTATTCAGCCACAATGGATTATATGGGCCGCTCCATGAAAGCCCAGATGAAAGATGCCAATCGTGAGAATGCAGCTTTTGCCATCATTGTGGGTGATCATGAACTCGAATCGGGAAAATTCACATTTCGTGACATGGATGAAAGTGAAGAAGAGTCGCTGTCTTTTGATGAAATTCTGCAAAAGTTGTCAGATTATCACGGAAAATAACTACCCGTCCTTCCAGATCTCACATGCTTTTGATATCCGGATTCTGTTATCATGAGTTGCAAGCGGATAACCTGAAAGCATTGCGGTAGCTGTAATCAGCCTGTCCGCCGGATCGCTGTGAAATAGTTCCGGGAGCTTTCTCTGAGCCAGAACCACTTCAACATCCGCCGGCAGTACCACTGAGACTTCCGGCCGGGTGGCAAATGCTATCCAGCTGCTGAAATTTGGCTGCAGCTCAATCCGTCCTTTTCTTTCTAACATTTCCGTTTCCCAGATCGTAACCCATGAAATCGCTATCCTGTTTTTTACAGCCAGCTGGTTTAATTCATCCCGTTCTTTTTTTGAAAGATTTCCGTCATTCAAAAGCCACCATAGCCAGATGTGGGTATCAAGCAAGATCATCAGTTTTCAGAATCGTTTACCTGTATGCCGTAATTCCAATCAGGACCTGCATAATCTTCGAAGGGTGACTCTTCAGGAGTTAGTTTTGACGCAGAACCTTTTCCGTGCAGCTTTTTCCAGGGAGCTGATTCCAATTCTGCGGTTTCTCCGGAGACCTCTTTTTCAAGAATTCGGGTAAACAGCTCTTTCAGGGTTACCCCTTCAGATACAGCTTTTATTTTTGCTTTTTTCATTAACTGTTCCGGTAAATCGATTGTTGTTCTCATAAAATCATATTAACATATTTATGCTTTTAAAGCAAGGAAAAAAGTAAGTGATTGAGCGGTACAATTTTATTTTG
>CAZFAJ010000013.1:5330-13342 GCA_964517005.1 uncultured Balneolaceae bacterium
GCAGGCCTTCAGCCTGAATTTCAATTCAGGCTTTTACCATCGGTATGATTACTGATCTTCGGAGTCGTTGTAAAACATTGATTTAATTTCCTCAATATCTGTTTTCTCCCCGATAATTGAAAGCTCATCGTTTTCTTTCAAAATGGTATTTCCATGCGGGAAAATAATTTTTCCATCGCGCTTAATGATGGTAATAAGACTCTCTCCGGGCAGCTCGAGATCTTTTACTTTCTTATCGATCATCCCTCTTGTGATATAATCTTTTTTAAGTGTGATATTGATAAAGCGTTCATCTCTCAGCAAAATCTCACGTAATTCAGATTCGTCATCTGCATTCATCCATCGTTCAAAAAAATCACTACTGTCTATCATCTCTGCAAGATGGGCAAGTATTCTCAGGTGCTGGCCCGAATTACTGCTTGAGCTTATCATATATACAAGACAGTGAAGTTTACCTTCAGCTATATCTTCTTCGTCTGCCAGAGGCTCAAATTTTTGACGGTCTAATTCAATTCCTTCCTTGATTCGAACAAGTACAATCTCTGTATCGATATCCTTATCAATTCTGATATGCTTCAGCGCCGTGGCATTACCGACGGGAAGCGCACCCTCGGTGGAATCTTCCAGAAAATAATCAAAAACTGAGCTTGGGGAAATATTTACCCGGTCTGCTAATTTTTCACTAACTACTCTTGTTATTTCAATAAAATTCTTATCATTGTTTAAATCGATTACAATTGATCTTCCGATTGCCTGTTCATAGGGATCTTCTTTTCGAAGGCCTTTTTCTCTGATGATCCCTCTCATTTCTCTCTCTAATTCATCATATTGATACTTTCCTAATCTGGCAGAGACATGAAAAATTGCACCCTGCCTTTTTACATTGTCCCGTGCATAGTAGAAAAACCAAACCACGCTGACTGTTATTACAATAAGCGTGAAAACTATCGAAATGAAACCCATTTCAGCTATTAAAAACGCTGATATAAAAAACCCTGCAATCTGCATCCATGGATAAAAAGGTGATCTGAAGCCAGGATCATAAGCCTCGATTTCACTCTCTCGCATTACAATTACAGAAACATTCAGTATGCCAAATAACAATAACTGAAATGCACTTGCAAGCTTTGCTACAGCTTCTACATTAAACGAGATGAGCAGAATAATCATCAACCCAACCGTCGCAAGGGTAGCGTATGTGGGAGTATCAAACCTTCCAAGTTTTGAAAAAACCGGGGAAATCAGCTCATCGCGTGCCATTGCAAGCGGATACCTGGCTGCAGACATAATGCCGGCATTTGCTGTAGATGCAAAAGCAGCAATAGCTGCAATCACAACCAAAATCAGCCCGGTTTGTCCCGGAAGCCAATCCATAAAAACTTCACCAGCAGTAGCTACCGGAGTCAGATCAGAATGTAATTCATCCGGGTTCAGAAGAAAAACCATAATAAAAACTCCCACCACATAGACAAATGTTGCAGTTGCAAGAGACAGCATCATCCCAAGTGGGATGTTTCGATCCGGATTTTTTACCTCTTCGGATACACTTGCAACCTTAGTGAGACCTGCATAAGAGACAAAAACAAACCCGATCGTGGCAAAGAAACCCTGCGGGCCAAATTGAAAAAAAGATCCGAATTCCTCCCTGACGGTCTCAAAAAAATCAATCGCAAACACTGCAAACACACCCTGAACTACATAAAATAATAAAATTCCAACCAGTGTAGTAACTAACACATTCTGTAACCAGCTGCTCTCTTTAGCACCTATCACATTTAAAATGCCAAAAATAAGGGTCAAAACTATAGCCACCAGAGTAATAGGTAAGTCAATAAAAATGGCAACGTATGCACCCATACCAATCAGGGCAAAAGCACTTTTAAAAATAAGTGCAAACCAGGAACCGATTCCTCCCACAGTTCCGAAAAGTGGGCCAAGGCTCCGGTCAATAAAATAATAAGCACCACCCGCCCTTGGCATCGCCGTTGACAACTCTGCAACACTAAACATTGCCGGTAATATCAGAACTCCCGCAATTAAATAAGCTAAAAATACAGAGGGGCCAGTTTGTGCAGCTGCAAGGCCCGGTAATAGAAAAAATCCGGAGCTGAACATGGCGCCTGTACTGATCGCAAAAACGTCATACAGTCCAAGTTCTTTTTTTAGGCGTTTATGCTTTGTTAAAGTTGGCATTAAGTATGTTTAGAGATTCAAAACAGTAATTTAGTAAGATCGCAATTTGAAAAACAAGAAGTAAAATATCATGGTGCGATGCAGCAGTGAAAATATCCATAAAAGTCGTTTGATATATTTAAATTGAGCCTGCTTAGCCTGGCTTAAATGGAATTATAGTAGCGGTCAGTAGTTTTTTTTAGTAACAACCAAAAGGTAGATTAATCAGTAAAAATAGTAATTTAAACAATTAGAAATGAACAGAAGCAGCCGTTGGAAAATTCATATCGATACAGGCGGAACATTTACAGATTGTATCGGAACTGACCCGGACGGCAGGGAATACAGATGTAAAGTATTGAGCAGCAGTGCCCTTCGGGGCAAGGTGATTAAACAAATCGACAATTGTACGGTCAAAGTTTCGGAAGAGTGGAACGTACCGGATAATTTCATCAGTGGTTTTATTTTCAGTCTGCCCGGATCATTGCAAGAAACTTTTGAAGTTGAAAGTTATGAAGCAGAAAAAAAATGGATCCTGTTTAAACATCCTGTTAACAGCACCGATTTTGAGAATAAGACTTTTGAAGTTCAATCAGATGAAGAGGCTCCGCTTCTTGCCGCACGAGTCTTAACCCGTACGCCATCGGGCAGTCCGCTGCCACCTGTAAACCTGCGTCTTGCAACAACAAAAGGAACCAACGCACTGCTGGAAAAAAAAGGAGATAAGACGGTATTCTTTATTACAAGGGGATTTAAGGACTTACTGCTGATCGGCGAACAGCACCGGAATGATATTTTTTCACTGAAACCCGAAAAACCAAACCCTCTTTATCATGAAATTCTTGAAATAGATGAACGAATTGACAGTTCCGGTAAAATCACACAAAAAATTGACACAGGAGATATAGACAGAGTTGCAAAACAATTAATCAATTCGGGTATCGGGTCCGCTGCAATCTGTTTCATGAACAGTTACAAAAACAGCATTCACGAGGAGAAACTGGCTCAGCGATTAAAGGAAAATGAATTCAGGCATGTAACACTGTCGTCTTACCTCAGTCCGCTGATAAAAATAATACCACGGGCACGCACAGCTGATGTTAATGCATACCTGTCTCCGGTTATGAAATCCTATTTCGATAACATCGCAAAATCAGTAAAAGAAGGGACTTTCAGAGTGATGACCAGCTCCGGCGGACTCGTTGATGTAAAAAACTACACGCCAAAAGACAGCCTTTTAAGCGGGCCGGCCGGTGGTGTTGTCGGCGCATCTGATGCCGGTATTGAAGCCGGCTTCAATCGCATTTTATCATTTGATATGGGGGGAACCAGTACCGATGTAGCTCGTTTTGATCAGGATTACGACTACGTGTACGAGCATAAAGTTGGACAGGCTTATCTCACAGCCCCTGCCCTCTCCATTGAAACCGTAGCGGCCGGAGGCGGATCCATATGCTCCTTCGACGGACATGCACTTCAGGTTGGACCCGAAAGCGCATCTGCCGATCCGGGTCCGGCCTGTTACGGCAGCGGCGGCCCGCTGACAATTACAGATGTGAACTTACTGCTTGGCAGGCTCCATTCATCAAATTTTCAATTTCCGGTCGACAGAAATGCTGCAGAAAAAAAATTTAATACTCTGATCGAAACCATCCGGCAATCCGGGAAGAAGAGTATCGCTAAAACGGAAGTTCTGGAAGGCTTTACAGATATTGCAAATGAGAGAATGTCTCAGGCGATACGGAAAATTTCAATTCAGAAAGGTTTCGAGCCGTCCGGTTATGCGATGGTAGCATTTGGCGGCGCCGGCGCACAGCATGCGTGTGAAATTGCTGAAAAACTGGGCGTATCAGTTGTTTTAGTCCCGGGTGATGCCGGATTACTGAGTGCCCGCGGGCTCGGCCGTGCTCAAATTGAGCGTTTCAGTGAGAAACAGGTTCTTAAACCTCTTGATGAAATCAGAAACCGGATCGGATCCGTTATTGATGATCTCGAGTCTGATGTGATGGAAAAGTTAAAGAAGGAAGAAACCGGCGCACAAAAATTTCAAATAAAAAATCGTTTTCTTTTTATGCGTTTTCAAGACCAGGTTTCAACACTGGAATTGCAGTGGAAAAAAGGAGCTGATCCGGAAATGCAGTTTAAGAAAGCTTATAAAGAAGCCTTCGGTCACTGGATTGAAGACCGGCCCATTGAAGTTGAGTCGATACGGGTGATTGCCGGTTCTGTGAATCCTGCCAGAAAGCATGTTGAAGAAACTGCAAAGAACTCTTTACCGGAACCCCTTGATGTTCAAAAATCCCGTTACCAGTCAAAAGAAATAGAACTTTCTGTTTATGATCGCAGCGAGATGGAACCCGGCTGTGAACTTCAGGGCCCTGCACTGATACTCGACCCTTACAGTACCATTTTTATCCCGCCTGAATGGGGGATGAAGGTGTTATCCAACCTGACAGTAAAATTAAATAAATCTGCTTCTATAGCGAAGCAGGACAACCGTAAAGATGAAATTATAAAGCTGGAGCTTTTTACCAACCGGTTTCGGTCAATTGCTGAGCAGATGGGAGAAAAACTGAGAAGAACTTCGCTCTCCGTAAATGTAAAGGAGAGGCTTGATTTTTCCTGTGCCCTGCTGGATAAAGATGGCTACCTGGTTGTAAATGCACCTCATATTCCCGTGCATCTTGGTGCAATGGGCCTCTGCGTGCGTATGATGATTCAAAAATTAAAACAGAACAGGGAACATAATCCGAACTCTGACTTTCTCGAAGATGGCGATGTACTCATTACCAATCATCCTGCCTATGGCGGATCTCACTTGCCGGATATTACAGTTGTGAAACCGGTGTTTTACGAAAATGAATTGATTGGATTTACTGCCTGCAGGGCACATCATGCGGAGATTGGTGGAAAAACGCCCGGCTCGATGCCGCCCGATGCCAAAAATCTTGCCGAAGAAGGTGTTGTGATCCCGCCTGATTACGTAATCAGGAATGGAGAATCAAAACTGCGTAAAATCCGGGATCTGATTGAAAATTCCCGTTTTCCCTCACGTACTCCTGATGAAAACATTGCTGACATTGAGGCTGCAATTGCCGCCTGTCATTTTGGAGCCAATGAGCTGCAAAAGATGGCCGGAAAACACTCTGAAGAGACAGTTTCCCTCTATATGCAGAAATTGCGCAGTTATGCAAAAGAGCGTCTTCTCCATACCCTGAAAACTATGGAGAAAAATAATTACAGTGCACAGGAAGAGATGGATGACGGAACAGTGCTATCGGTATCCTGCAGTATTCAAAATCAGACTATCACGTTTGATTTCACAGGATCTTCCGGTGTCCACCCGGGCAACCTGAATGCCAATCCATCTATCGTGAACAGTGTGGTTATGTATGTGCTGCGGCTTCTGATTGATGAACCACTGCCTTTAAATGATGGGCTCCTAGATCCTGTGAACATCATTCTGCCCAACGGGATACTGAATCCTGAATTTACAGATGAACCTGCTGATTGCCCGGCTGTGGTTGGCGGGAATATTGAAACCAGTCAACGGCTGGTAGATACCTTGCTGAAAGCATTTGGTACCATAGCATGCAGCCAGGGCACAATGAACAACGTGTTATTTGGCAATAAAAATTTTGGGTATTACGAAACTGTTGGCGGAGGTTCCGGTGCCGGTAACGGCTTTGACGGAACAGACGCCGTTCACCATCACATGACCAATACCCGGGCTACAGATCCTGAGATTCTGGAACACCGGTATCCTGTAAAACTCAGCCGGTACGAAATCAGGAAAAACTCCGGAGGATCAGGCAAGTGGTGCGGCGGTAACGGAATCATCAGGGAGATGGAATTTTTTGAACCTGTGGATCTTACGATACTCTCGCAACACCGCACGGTAGCGCCTTACGGTCTGAAGAAAGGCAATCCAGGTAAAAAAGGAGCTCAAAGAGTTGAGCGGGCCGGCGGTAAATCACTGGAACTTGACTGGAGTGACTCTGCCAAACTTGAAAAGGGTGACCGGTTTATTCTTGAAACTCCGGGAGGAGGAGGTTACGGGAAATTATAACTTAATCTTTTTCACCGGATACTTACTTTTATGGCTGAATTCTAAATCAGGCAACTACTTTTGAAACAACGGATTTTAAATATTCTCTTTTGGTCTGTGATCTCCGCGGCATTCATTGGCCCCGGAACAGTTACGACGGCCGCAGCTGCAGGCAGCGGCTTTGGCTATTCGCTTATCTGGGCACTTCTGTTTTCAACTGTGGCCTGCTTTGTGCTTCAGGAAGCATCGGCCCGCCTTACCACCGGTTCAGGAATGAATCTCGGACAGGCTATGAAAAAAGAGTACTCGTCAACAATAGCCGGTAAATCTCTTCTCTATCTTTCACTGATTGCGATTCTCTCAGGTTGTGCGGCATTTGAAACCGGTAATATCCTCGGTGCCATTGCCGGAATTAAACTGATCTCGGACGCAAACAACTCTCTGATTGTTCTGGCAATCGGTGTGTTGTCATTTATCATTTTGTGGAAAGGGTCTATCAGCCAAATAGCAAAACTTTTGGGAGCTGTAGTAGCCCTCATGGGTATTTGCTTTGCAGGAACGGCAATCATGATGAGCCATGAAATCGGTGAGTTATTTACTTCTTTTATCATCCCTTCAATTCCGGACGGATCCGAGATCCTGGTACTGGGCCTCATTGGAACCACGGTTGTTCCCTATAATATTTTTTTGGGCTCAGGGCTAAAGCACTCGCAGTCAGATTCCGAAATGCGCCTCAGCCTTATGATTGCCATTGGCCTGGGCGGACTGGTTTCCATTTCCGTATTGCTTACAGGAACTGCCATATCCGGCGCCTTTACATTTGATGGTTTATCGGATGCGCTCTCCGCTCAGCTTGGCAGCTGGGCCGGTATTCTTCTGGGAGTTGGCTTGTTTGGTGCCGGGCTGAGTTCAACGTTAACAGCTGCACTTGCAGCTTCCGTGACAGCAAAATCTGTTCTTGCTTCTGGAAAAAATCCACCTGCCTGGAATGAAAAAAGAATCCGTTTCAGAAGTATCTGGATTACTGTACTGGCGATCGGAATCGTATTTGGAATTCTTGATCTGCAGCCGGTTCCCATAATTATTCTTGCGCAGGCCTTAAATGGAATAATCCTGCCGGTGATTGCAGTGATTCTCTTTCTTCTGATGAACAACGATAGCGTACTCCCCAAAAAACATCAAAATGGAAGATTCTATAATTTCTTTACAGGCATTGTTGTCTATGCAACGGTACTGATTGGACTTACAAACCTGGCAAAGTCACTTTCATCGGCAATCGGTGTTGACTTGGTAGATCAGCAATATATTTTTATCTCCTCTCTTTTTATTTTTGCACTGCTTCTGAAACCGATACTGTTCAGAAAATGAGGCAGCTCAAAATTTGATCAGGTTTAAAACTTTCGAATTTCGTATTATCTATTTTTGTTTTACTGGTATTATTGTGGGTAAATTGAAATCGTAGCCAAGAATTCTCCCCTCTCGTTGAGGCTTTTGCGAAATCCCGTACACAAATGTGTCGGGGAAAGGAGAAAAGTAATTGCACATTAGCCGCAGGCAGAGTGCAAATACGAGGGGTGTGTACCGCACATGTATTCTGTTTATGAGCCAAGAAGGTAATCGACTGCAGGAACACACCCCTCGCTCGACAAATCATCCGTCAAATGACGGATATTTGTCATCACATTTCCCCTCTGAGGGGAGGTCTTCTATCTCAAAAAAATTACTGCCCACAACAATTCCAGTAGAACCATTTATGTTTTCCCAGCAACAAATACATCATGTTTTCAGACAG
>CAZFAJ010000013.1:13442-50460 GCA_964517005.1 uncultured Balneolaceae bacterium
TCCAGTAGAACCATTTATGTTTTCCCAGCAACAAATACATCATGTTTTCAGACAGACAAATTGAAGCTTTTCACTCGTATAAAACCCCCTTTTACTTTTATGATCTCGAACTTCTTGCGCGCACAATTCAGTCCGTAAAAGAGTATGGAGTTTCAAAAGGTTATCACATCCATTTCGCCTTAAAGGCAAATAATAATACAAGGATTCTTGAGCTGCTCAGAGACGCAGGTTTTGGCGCCGACTGCGTAAGCGGCAAGGAAATTGAAAAAGCAATTGAAGCCGGTTTTGAACCCGGCAGAATTGCGTTTGCGGGTGTGGGGAAAACGGATGAAGAGATCGAAACCGGACTCAGGCATGACATTTTTTCTTTTAACTGTGAATCGGTACAGGAAATAGAGGTTTTAAATGAATTGGCAGGTAAGAACAATACAAGTGCAAGAATTGCACTTCGGTTAAATCCAAACGTTCAGGCCAATACGCACAAGTATATCACCACCGGCCTGCACGAAAATAAATTCGGAATTCCGGCGGATGATATACCGGTTTTATTTGAAATGCTTCCATCACTATCCAACATTACCGTCACAGGTCTGCACTTTCATATCGGCTCTCAGATTTTAGATCTGGATACGTTTCGGAATCTCTCAGAAAGAGTGAACGAGCTTCAGAAAGATTTTGAAAGAAATGGGATCAAGCCCGGGCACATAAATGTCGGCGGCGGACTCGGTATCGATTACGGCTCACCCGACAAAAACCCGGTTCCCGACTTTGAAACCTATTTCAGCCTGTTTCAAAAACATCTGCAGCTCGGAAAAAGCCAGGAACTTCATTTCGAGCTTGGCCGCAGCCTGGTTGGCCAGTCCGGCACCCTGATTTCAAAAGTTCTGTTTACAAAAACCGGTAAAACAACCAATTTTGCTATTTTGGATGCAGGAATGACTGAATTGATCCGGCCGGCACTTTACCAGGCTCAGCATCACATTGATGTTCTGACAAGTAAAAAACCTTTAAAAAAATATGATGTGGTAGGGCCGATCTGTGAAACCAGTGACACATTCCGGAACGGTGTCTCAATTCCGGAAGTTAACAGAGGTGATTTGATAGCTATCAGAAGCTGCGGTGCCTACGGACAGGTGATGAGCAGTGATTATAATCTTAGGGAACGTGCTGAAGCTGTCTATTCTGACGAGCTTGAATAATACTTTGCGTAATATCTTTACAATCAGTTCGTATTCCAAACAGATAGATTGTTTTTGTGTTCAGACTAAACTGAAATTCAGATATATGAAATATTTTCTTGCCGGATTACTGGCTGTTTTTTTATCAATCCCTGACGCTGCAATCATGGCGCAGGATAACGGTGAATTTAAACTGGCCCGGATTAAATATGATGGCGGTGGTGACTGGTACAACGACCCGTCAGCCCTGTCAAATCTTATCAGGTACACAAAAAAACATGTCCCCATAACCATATCAGAATCGTATGATGATGTGGACATTGGCAGCCGGGATCTGCAGAATTATCCGTTTGCATTTATGACCGGCCACGGCACAATATCCACTACGTCCCGTGAAGTTGAAAATCTGCGCTCATGGCTTGATAATGGAGGATTTCTCTATATTGATGACGATTACGGCCTTGATCAACACGCCAGAAATCTGGTAAAAAATATGTATCCCGATCAGGAGTTTATAGAGGTGCCATTTGATCATAAAATATACGACCAGGTTTTCAGGATAGAAGACGGGCTTCCAAAAATTCATGAGCATGACGGACTCCCGCCGCAGGGCCTGGCCCTGTTTCATGAAGGCCGGATGGTCATTTTCTATACCTATGAATCCAATTTATCCGATGCCTGGACCAATCCGGAAGTTCATAATCCCCCGCCAGCCCTGCGCGAAAAGGCTCTGCGTATGGGGACAAATCTGTTGGTTTATGCGCTTACCGCCATCTAAATAATTTGATTCACTAATTCATTTTTTACTGACTGATTTTTTCGAGATATTTACAAAAATGGAAAAATAAATTTTTACGAATGATCATACCCATAGCAAGTGATCACGCCGGATTTGAATCCAAAGAGATCACAAAAGAAATTCTTCAAAATATGGGCCACATGCCTGTCGATTTTGGGACACACTCAGATGAATCGGTTGATTACCCTGAATTTGCCGTACAAGTGGCAAAAAAAGTAAATAATCATGAATACGAATCCGGTATACTGATCTGCGGTAGCGGGCAGGGCATGTGTATGACTGCAAATAAATATCCCAATATCAGGGCAGCACTTGCCTATTCTCCTCATGTAGCAGAGCTTTCACGAAAGCACAATAATGCCAACATTATATGCCTCCCGGGAAGAGAATTAGATAAATCCCAAATAGAGAAAATTCTGGAAGCATGGTTTGAAGCCGGTTTTGAAGGCGGGAGACACGAACGACGGGTAAAAAAAATAAACACTTTAACTTCAAAAAAGAATTGAAATGAAATCTTTGCGCGAGCAGGATCCGGATATTTTTTCATCCATAGAAAAGGAAACCCAGCGGCAGAACCTCAATTTTGAGCTGATTGCCTCCGAAAACTTTGCATCCAGGGCCGTTATTGAGGCAATGGGAACCGTATTAACAAATAAATATGCAGAAGGCTACCCTGGAAAACGCTACTATGGCGGCTGCGAATTTGTGGATGAAGCGGAGGAACTGGCCAGAGAGCGCGCAAAAAAATTATTCGGCGCCGATTATGTGAATGTGCAGCCGCATTCGGGAGCGTCTGCCAACGCTGCCGTATATCTTGCCTTTATGAATCCGGGTGAAACTCTGCTTGGCCTGAACCTTGCACATGGCGGCCACCTCACCCACGGATCACCTGTAAATTTCTCCGGCATTACGTACCATCCTGAATTTTACGGTGTGGAAAAAGAGACCGGCCGGATCGATATGGATATGGTCCGCGATATGGCCAAAAAAGTGAATCCAAAATTGATTTCCATAGGTGCAAGTGCCTACCCAAGGGATTTTGATTATGAAGCTTTCCGAAGCATCGCTGACGAAACGGGAGCATTTCTATGGATGGACATGGCCCACACCGCAGGTCTGATCGCTGCCGGACTCTTAAACGATCCTCTTCCATTGTGTGACGTGATCACGACCACAACACATAAAACCCTTCGGGGACCACGCGGCGGAATGATATTGGTAGGAAATGATGGTGAAAACACACTCGGGGTAACTGCACGCAAGTCGGGCAGAACCAAGAACTGGAGTGAAGTTCTCGATTCTGCAGTATTTCCCGGCAGCCAGGGCGGTCCGTTGATGCACGTAATTGCCGCCAAAGCTGTTGCATTTGAAGAAGCTTTACAGCCCGGTTTTATCACCTATCAAAAGCAGGTTCAGGCAAATGCAAAAGCGATGGCAGAATCGTTTAAAGCAATGGGTTATAATCTGGTTAGTGATGGCACAGACAATCACCTGATCCTGGTTGATCTGAGAAATAAGGACATAACAGGAAAAGTGGCAGAAGAAACTCTTGATAAAGCATCTATCACGGTAAACAAAAATATGGTACCTTTCGACACTGAAAGCCCATTTGTCACTTCCGGAATCCGCATTGGTTCTCCCGCAATGACAACCCGTGGCTTTAAAGAAGATGAATTCAAACGGGTTGCGGAGTTAATTGACCGGGTATTGATGAATCTGGCTGATGAAAAAATTATTGAGACCACCCGCAATGAAGTCCACGAGTTGTGTAACCGCCATCCGCTTTACGATTTTGTTACCGTATAAAAAATATTCTATTTGCCTTCTATGATTCGATACCTTTTAATCTTACCAGCTTTAGCAAGTGAGTAGTTCCGATAAAAATCGCGGCATAATGGGCGCGAATCCTCCTAAGGCCATTCCGCCTGAAATTGATCCCACAGCTTCCATGTCTTTCCTGGACCATCTGGAGGAATTAAGATGGCGAATCCTAAAAGGATTGTTAGGCCTTGTGGTTGGAATAGTTGTAGCTATATTCTTTGCTGACTTTCTGATTAATGAAGTTATTCTGGGGCCGGCACGGTCCGACTTTTTTATGTATCGTATCATGCCGATCGATGCCATCGATCTTTCACTTATTTCAAGAAAATTACCTGGCCAGTTTTTTACCTATTGGGGCACACTGATTATAATTGGAGCCATTATTGGGTCGCCTATTTTCTTCTTTCAAATCTGGGCATTTCTTGAACCGGCACTCAAAAGCGGCGAAAAATACAAAACCTATTTAAATGCACTTTTTATAACGTTTTTCTTTCTGCTGGGTGTCTCTTTCGGTTATTTTATCCTTGTGCCTTTTGCTGTTCAGTTCTTTACACAGTTCGTAATCGCTGAAGTTATCAGCAATGAATTTGATATCAATGAATATTTCACATCGGTTGCCATGTGGACAATGGCATGCGGTATTTTGTTCCAGATTCCCGTAATCAGTTACTATTTATCAAAAATTGGTCTGCTCACACCCCAGTTTATGGTTACTTACCGGCGGCATGCAATCATAACTGCATTAATTCTGGCCTCCATTTTAACTCCGCCCGATCCGATTTCACAGATAATGATTGCACTCCCCCTGGTGATTCTGTATCAATTCTCAATATTTCTGAGTAAAATAGCTATACGCAGAAGAAAAGAGGAGTTTGAGGAGGCAATGTCTGATGCAGAATCGTAAATCAATTGCGTCTTATTTCAGAAAAATCACAACCAGAATACTGCTTCTGATGTCAGTTCTGCTATTGGTTTTTAGTTCCTGTACAGAAACAGCTGACGTGAAAGGTGAGTGGCGCGCTCTTCTTAAAAGCCCCGGGGGTGATCTTGCATTTCCCCTGATCATTCAACAGAATAATGTAGATGAACTTTCAGCCTTTGCTGTTAACAGCAGTGATACCTCCCATTTTACGAGCATATCAATTGACGGAAAAACCATCCGCTTAACCTATGATCATTACGACGCTGTTATAGAAGCGGATATCACGCCATCAGGTTTAATTGGAAACTGGACACGAACAGCTGAAAATGGGAGCATCTCTTCTCTTCCTTTTGAAGCAGTGAAAACAACAAAACCCAGATATCCTGTCCCGTCACCAAAAAGCAATAATTTTGATGGTGAATGGAATGTGACCTTTGCGGATGAAGACGGCTTATTTCCGGCAACAGGTATATTCTATGGTGAAGACGGCGTTCTGCATGGCACATTTATGACAGAAACGGGCGACTACCGTTTCCTGGAAGGAGTTTACAATGATTCAACCTTCACACTCTCAACTTTCGACGGGACACACGCTTTTTTATTTGATGCAAAATTGGACTTTGATGGCGGCATGTCTGGTAATTTTTGGTCACGCGACAGCTATCACGCAACATTTACGGCAGAAAAAGGCGAAAACACTCTTAGCAATCCTATGACAATGTTTGATAGCTCTGTAATTGGAAGAAAGGTTACGTTTGCTTTCAAAAACAGGGATGGTATTCTCACCACAAATGAGGATGAAAAATTTCATAACAAGCCGCTTCTTGTTTATCTTTTTGGTTCATGGTGTCCGAACTGTGCGGATGAAGCTCGTTTATTAAAAGATCTTTATGAAGATTACAAGGGATCAGAACTTGAAATCGTAGGTCTTGCATATGAGTTTACCGGAAGTTTTGAACGGGATGCAGAAATGGTTGACCGTTATCGTAAAAGATTTGACATTCCCTGGACGTTATTAATTGCAGGAACAAGTGACAAGCAAGATGCTGCGGAAACTCTTGATTTTCTTGAACGGGTAATATCATACCCGACAAGCATCTTTACAGATGAGAAACATTCAATTAAATTTATTCACACAGGATTTAACGGACCTGCAACCGGTCCTTACTACTACAATGAAATCGAACGATTTAAAAGAAGTCTTGATGAAATCACAAAAAATTAAACCACTTTTTATCTCTGTTATCATACTGATTGCCTTCGCAGCTGGTTGTGGAGACGGATCTACAAATTTCAATTTGCGCCCGCCTGATTTAACAACAGTTCCGCCGCCCTTCGACACAACAAATGCTGAACGTGTAGAACTGCGTGATAGTCTTGTTTTCTATAGAATCGAGGAAGGAAGCGGCGAATTTAAAGTTGTTCTCCGCGATAATATTCGTTGGCACTTTACATTGCGGACTGCTGATGGAGAAATTATCAGAAGTTCTTATGCTGATGACAATACGACTCCGCGTGTAGTTAATCTTCAGAATGCAGAAACAGAAGGATTACGGCGGGGAATTCTTGGTATGAAAGAAGGGGAAATCAGGGTAATTGTTGTTCCACCCGAGCTTGGCTTTCAAAATGTATCAGTAGCTAATCCCGATGCCGATTTCAGGGAAGACACACTTATTTACGACGTAGAGCTTTTTGAGATAATTTAGAGATAGTCCTAAAAAACGCGTTACATATTATAGTCTGCTGTTCATTCAGCTGTATGAATAATCCGGCCAAATATTTGTTCAGGCACGTTAAAACCCGGATAGCTCCAAACATCCCTTCTGTATCATGCATATATTGTAATCCCGTTACATTTCGCATAGTAAAAATTTGTCGCCATAGTTTGCGCCTATCAAAAGGCGGTTCTTATAGAATACTGCAGATAATGTACCTTCAATCTGATTTCCGTCATCACTGAATAGAAGATTTTATATTTTATATTAATTAATTTGAAGAAAAATATCAGATTATAAAGGCAGCTGTGTGGAATTTCACTTTTTTATCTCATATAGATCTGATACGCATACAACTTTAGAATAACTACACATTTATTTCCTAAACTTATTGTACTGATCTATATTTTTTTAAATGAATAATTCCGGAAAATCAAATTCACTCCATCTGTTAGAGAGATTTTCACTTTTTGTGGAGAGTCACTCTTTATGGATTGTAATTTTATACACGATTATCTCTGTCTTTGCAATTCACTACGCAGTTCAAAATCTTGGAATCAACAGTAATACTGCCGAGATGTTTGATCCTGATCTCGAATTCCGGCAAAATCAGGATCACTTCAATGAACTGTTTCCGCTTACAAAAAACAACCTGGTCATTGTTATCGAAGGTGAAACACCGGAGGTCACAGATATCTCGGCTCTTGAGCTCTACAGTGAATTTAAAAAGGACACTCTTCATTTCAGTAATGTGTATCTGCCGGGCGCCGGTGACTTTTTTAAACAGAACCAGTTCCTGTTTTTAAACACCGATGAACTGGAAAATCTCTCAGCCAGGCTTTCACGATCCAATGTATTCCTCTCGCTGCTGGCTCAGAATAACAGTATGCGGGGCCTTTTTTCACTGCTTGACTTAATTCTTGAGCAGGGTAATGAACAACAGGTTCTGCAGCTGAATAATCTGTTTGGTCAAATTAGTGCTACCATTAATGACCGGGTTGAATTTGGAAATACATCACTTTCGTGGCAACAAGCGTTTGGAGGAACAGAGCTTACCGCGCAGGCTGGTATCCGTTTTATACAGGTTCAACTGAATCTTGATGCTGATCGTATTATGCCGGCTAAAGAAGGGATCGAGGCTGCCCGTCTTCTAAGTAAAAAATTCTCTGAGAGCGAAAAGGTACAAGTACGAATAACCGGGAAACAGGCAATGGGTTATGAAGAGATGCAGAGCGTGACCGAAGGAGCCGTGACAGCCAGCGTGCTTGCGCTGATATTTGTTACTTTAATATTGTGGATCGGCCTTCGTTCTGCCAGGCTGATCGGAAGCTCCATTTTAACACTTTTGGCTGGTCTATTCATTACCCTGGCGTTCACCGCATGGGCAATCGGTGAGCTGAATATGATATCTGTTGCGTTTGCTGTTCTCTATATCGGTCTCGGTATTGATTATGCGATTCACTTTACGTTGAAGTTCAACGAATTTATCCTTGGGAAACAGTCGATGGGAAATGCATTTTTTAACAGTATAAAAGATGTTGGTCCGGCACTGTTACTTACCTGTTTATCTACAGCCATCGGTTTTTATGCATTCCTGCCAACCACATTTGATGGAGTGTCAGAGCTCGGACTGATTGCGGGTACCGGTATGTTTATCAGCTTCATTGTCACTTTTACATTGCTGCCTGCGCTGCTGAACCTGTTACGGCATCATATTCATGATACGTCTGATGTAACGTTGACCGCGCCCTTCTCAGAGACGCTGTCCGGAATTCTCAACAGGCGTAAAAATGCAATAAGAAGTATCGGGATTATCGCTGCTGTTGCTTCACTGGTATTTATCCATGCCATTGAATTTGATTACGATCCTATGAATTTACGGGACCAGAAATCGGAATCAGTATCCACACTTATTGATTTAATCAGAGAGGAGAGATTATCGCCATGGAATGTTGAAATACTTGAGGAGGACAGATCCGAAGTAAAAGAGAATGTGGAAGCTCTGAAAACCATCGAATCGTCCGGCCAGGTACTCAGTGTTTTCAGCTTTGTGCCGGAAAATCAGGATGAAAAACGGGAGATAATCAAACAGGTTAATTCCAGAATTTCACGAATTCCGGCAATCAGAAAGGATTCAGCTGCACTGGATATTGCCAATCAGATTGAATCAGTATCACTACTTGAAAACAGCGTCCGGGATTATACCAAAACAAGACCTGAAAATCTTGATCACCTTCAAGAATCTCTTGAGCTTCTGAACAGAACTCTTGATGAACTTTCTGTAAATGAAAAAAAGAATCTGATTGAGAATGTTGAAGAGGGATTGCTCGAATATTTTCCTGTTATGCTTTCGAATCTCAGAAAAGCATCTTCCCCGAACCCAGTGACCATTGATTCACTGCCGCCATTACTTAAAAATAGATGGATTACTGAAAACGGTGAACTCTTCCGGATCCAGGTATCTCCTGCAGCAGGTATCGATGACCCTCAAAGCCTTCGATCCTTTTCCACTAATGTCCGTGAATTCGATCCTGATGCCACCGGTGAGTTAATTACATTCATTGAATCAGGTAATATAGTTGTGGAAGCTTTCACGAAAGCAATTATTTATTCACTGCTTGCTATCACTATTCTTCTGCTGATCTATCTTCGAAGTTTTGTCTATACAATCTACATCCTGCTTCCCCTGTTTTTAGTTGCACTTCTGACAGGAGCGGCAATGGTCATTTTTGATGTTAAATTTAATTTTGCCAATATCATTGCACTGCCGATGCTGCTTGGCCTTGGTGTAGATAATGCAATACACATGGTACATCGCGCTAAAGAGGGTACGATAGCCAGTAAAGATTTACTGAAAACCACTACATCACGTGCCATTTTTTTCAGCTCACTTACTACGCTGTTCAGTTTTGGCAATCTGATGGTTTCTCCCCATTCCGGTACCGCAAGCCTCGGGCTGGTTCTGCTGTTTGGTATTCTGTTTTTAATTTTTTCAACCCTGATTGTGCTTCCCGCTTTCTTAATCCGGGGAAAAAACTAAAACTACACACGCCTGATGACTCAGCTTTTAGATGATTCAGAAAATCTGCCAAAAGATGAATTTACTGAAATTCAGTACGAAGATTTGGATGAGGACGCTATCCCTGTCATAAAGTCAATCCTATGGTCGCTTTCACTTATCCGGGTTTGAGGCTGACAAAGAATTTTTTGCAAGTTATCTGAGCTCAATTAAACGTTACCAAAAAATGTCTACTATCAGACTTCGGAAGATCGTGCAATGGTTGAAAAACACTGAATGCCCTTTCTTGTGTGCTGGGCATATAAGTAATGCGGCCGGTCCGGCCAAAACGGCCCCGAATAGAATATATTCACCCCGGCTCTCAACAGCCGGGTAATCACTGACGACTGGCTCACTGCTGCAGAAGCTTTTAAAAGCCGGTTAATCCTTGATTTGATCAATCCGGTCAATCATTGCTTTATATGCTTCATCGATAGACTCACCCTCTGAAGTAACAACTTTGCCGGTTTTGTCCCTTGCAGTAACTTCACATCCGTCCCATTTTCTTTTTGTGTTTACAACCAAAAATCCAAGATAACCTCTGTCTTTCAGGATGTTTATCCTCTCCTGAATTCTCGACTGTTCACTGTCTCCTTTGTGAATTATCATTACCATGTCGGCCTCACCTGTTTTACACTATATTCTCCTTTTTAATCCTTTTATTTTTGCTTCAACACTGTAGTTAGTGTGAGGCACAATTTCCAGTCTGCCCTTTTCAATGGGTTCACCAGTTGCCACACAAATTCCATACGTTCCTTTTTTAATTCGCATCAATGCACGCTCGAGCTGCTGAATGTATCTCCGTGTTCGTTCCAGGAACTGGTAGTTCAGATCCTGTTCCTCCATATTTGAACCCATATCACCCTGGTGATGCGTGATAGATGACTGGTCTGCATCATCCACATCCCTGTGGTTCTCAATATTTTTCCGGATTGCCTCAAACTCTTCAACAGCTTCCTTTCGTTTTTTTAAAAGCAGATTTTCAAAATATTTAAGTTCTTTTTCACTGAATGGATACCCCATTACCCTTGCCGAGTCACTCTTAGTTGCTGTTTTCATCTCTGTTCCTCTTTTAAATTTACTATTAGATTCGACCTATAGATAACAATTCGGGATAATGTTCAAAAGAGTCCTTTCACTGAATCACTTGTAATGGTAAATCCTACATGGCCTGAGATTCTGTTACCGAACCGGCTTATTATCTCAAAACTCTCCAAGAGTAAAAACTGTTATAATCTCCAACTAAAATATTTTTTTTCGGTATTAATGATTTTTAGATTTTCTATATCTCAAACAATCGTGAATGTCTGACTCTATGGTTCTTAAAACTCAAGATAAATTTAAACTGCCCGAAGTAGATCTGAATATATATAAACCAAAAAATCCGTTTCAGGCCTCTATCTATAAAAGTGAAATTGCTACCTGTTCTTCAAGTCCCAATTTTGTACGTCATATTGAGTTTGATTTTTCGGATACCGGGCTTGAAAACAGGGTGATTCCCGGGCAGGCTTTGGGCGTTCTTGCTGAGGGAGTTGACGAAAAAGGGCGTCCTCATAAAGTACGGCTCTATTCTTCCTGTTCACCTACTGGAGGAGAAGACGGAAATGGAAATATTTATGCAACAACTGTCAAGCGCGTAATCGATGAACACTTGGGTACGCATGAACTCTTCTTAGGTGCCTGTTCCAATTATCTGTGCGATCTGCAGGAAGGTGATAAACTGAGTATGACAGGACCCTGCGGAAAGCGTTTTCTCCTGCCGGAAAACCCGGGTGATTACAACTACATTTTTCTTGCAACCGGAACCGGTATTGCTCCATTTCGCGGTATGATTATTGACCTGATGCGCGCCGGCGTTGAAAGTGATGTCGTTTTAACTTTTGGCTGTCCTTACAGAACGGATCTGCTCTACCGGGATTTGTTTGAAAATCTGGATATTAAGCATGATAATTTCCACTATCTGAAATCTATTTCACGGGAAGATCCACGCCCGGATGGTACAAAACCTTATGTTCAGTATAGCCTGATCGATCACTATAACCTCATGATCCCATTGTTGAGTAAAGATAACACCCTGATTTATATCTGCGGTTTAAAAGGAATGGAAACGGGTATATACCAGATTCTTGGTCAGCTGGGGCTATTCGATTACCTGGTTATGAAAGACGAACTGAAAGATGAAAATCCGCTTGAATGGTCCCGCGATCAGGTAAACTCCCTCATAAAACCCGGTGAAAGAATGTTCCTGGAAGTGTATTAAAGTACCAGCAAATATAACGTCTTTGCGAGATGCGCTTTATTCAGGATGATCTATTGTTCTATGTGTTCCATACGAATTTCAGCCGGTGAGAGCTCTGGCAACGGGCCAGCGCTATAATCTTCGTCTCTGCCATTGAACCCGTCCTGTAAGGACGGCTGGTGGGTAGAAAACAATGCCGTCCACATCCACACATCCCGAGGCGGGATTTTGTCATCACCCGCAAACCATAACGAGGGATGCCCGCGAGTTATTCAAGCAGGAAGCATCATCGCTGCGGGCGATCTTGTAGCCTGGGGATTTATCCCCGGGAAGAAGATGCAGCCAGGCGTAAGTGCCGGAGGCACGATCTATATCCACCCTGCGACCTCCTTACCCGCTTTTACCATCGCCAGGCCCATTGATGCTCTTGATCTGTAGTCACATCTAATCCCGCTATTGAACGCACCGGATAACGCTGATAAAAATGCTGCCCGCATCCATCGGATGTAAAACCATTCCACTAACCCGCAAAACCTTATTACGGACTTAAAAACAACGGTACCGGGGTTTTTGTAATCAGCTCATGAGTAGTCGATCCGAATGTTATTCTTTCAATAGCTGATACGGAATGTGCTCCCAAAATGATCATTTCAGGATTAAATGCTTCCCGCCTCTCCATGATCTTTTCTGCAGGATTCCCTTTCTCCATCGACCGCTTGGTAATGTAATTAAAATCATGATCTTTCAGATACTTTTCAGCCATTCCCAGAACATAATCCGATTCCTTCTGATCTACTTCAGAATCGCTTTTACGCACATGCATCAATTCGATCTCAAGATCTTTTCCAAAAGGCAGCATGTGGATAAACGCTTTCAGGGACCTGGCCGCCGGTGCACTGCCATCAAAAGCCACCAGTATCTTTTCAACATCAACGTATTTATCAGTCACTACAAGTGTCGGTGCTACACCCTGCTTTACAATTTCAGCAAGTGTTTTGGTCTCCATCTCCGGTTCATCATAAAAAAAGTGTGCATCACGTCCCACGATCAGTATATCGTGATATTTCATCTCTTCAATAATTGTTTCATTTGATGCTCCCTGTTTTTGAACCGTTGTATAATTCACTCCTGCCCTTTTCACGTTTTTTTCAAACTCATTCAGAAGTTTCAACGCCATTTCACGCGATTCATCGGAAAGATCTTCCCAGAGTTTTCTACTGTAAAGTCCTGCTCCCCAGCCACCAGCACCGATTCGTGAAGAGATATTTCTAACATCCACGACAGCCAGGCCGGTTAGTGTTGCATTAAAACGTTTTGCAAGACGAATGGCAAAATGTGTTGCGACAGGTGTATCTTTATCAGGATCTAAAGCCACAAGTATTCTTTTAATCATAGTCAGCTGTTTTTTAACTTAATGTTAATACCGAATTAAATTCTAAACTCAAATATTTGCATTCAGGCATCCGTTTCGTTCACCGGCTCAACTGTTTTCTTTTTAAACGATTCAAATAATCGGCTGTCTTTGCTTTTTAGTACTCTTTTGACAATCTCACGTCCGATATATTCAACAGGAAATTCTCCGTCCGACAATCCGTAACCGACAATTTCTCCCGGAAGATCCCAGAGCAATGACGTATTCTCATCCTGAACAATTACATGGCCTCCAATTGAATAAATATTTTCGGCGCCTAAAATTCCGTCGCGGCCGCTGCCGGACAGATATACAGTAAGCAGATTTCCTCCGTACACCTGACGCGCTGACCGGATCACCACATCAATGGATGGGCGGCATCTCTGTTCACGAGGCCCCTTGTGCAGATAAATTCTTTTTTCGGCGCCATTATTTTTAATATTTGTGTGATAACCTCCCGGCGCAATGTACACCTGGCCGGGGCTCAAAACATCTCCGCTTTCAGCTTCTTTGATATTCACAGCAGATGTTTCATTTAATTTTTCAGCCAGCCGGGCAGTAACAACTCCCGGCAGGTGCTGAACAACAATAACCGGAACATTCAGCTCATCAGGTAAAGTTTTAAATATATCAAAAAGTGCTTTGACTCCGCCCGTACAGCCGGCAATAATAACCACATCAACCGGGTTCAGTTCCCTTTTTGCCGAAAACGAAAATCTTTTCTCTTCACTCTCTTCGGGCGAACCATCAGACGGATTCGAAATGATTTTTTTATTCACATTCGAAATCAGACTCAGCGTTGGAAGAAGTCTTTTTTTGAGATGATTAGAAGCCATCAGGATCGTACTGTGATTCTCAGGCTTTGTAACAACATCAACCGCTCCGTTTTGCAGAGAGTCAATAGCAACTACAGCACCTTTCGGGTTTTTTGGGGTCATCACTATAACGGGAACAGAAGAAAATTTCTCACGGATTTTCCCAAATAATTTTTCTTCGCCGGATTTTGATTCATTGATCCCAATCAAAACCACATCAGGCTTCCTTCTCTCAATTTCATTTAATACAGAGTTATGATTAAGGCCGTCTGAACTTCCGGCTATACCAATTTTTCCGGCTGCATCCTGTTTTATAATATTCGAAATCATATGTCTTACAAGAACGTTTTGATCAACGATATAAACACTGCTTTCTCTCATCTTTTTCTCCGATTTACGACGTTATATTATTCATGCTTTGCTGTAACCTTACTATTAAAATATTATGAAACCGTCTTTAAATGAGTACATGCAATTACCTAATCATTGCGGGGTATTCCCATAATTTCTTGTGGGGAAATTTCGCACATAAACATTCACCAAATTGTACCCGGAAAAAACAAAACCTAACGCTCGCCGGCTTGCTGAATTTCTATGCAAATCCGGTGCTCTTCACCATCATTTGATATTTCTATAAAAACAGATTTATTGTAAATCTTGCAATCATCCGTCGATTCAATCACTTTTAGTTTACCCTTTTCAAGATGCCGGGGATTGTTCACCACTATGATATATTTCGTTTCATTATCCGGCGTATAAGTTATCTCATATTGTTCCCAATCGGATGATATCACCGGTTTTAATTCTGCTTTACCGTCCGCAAAAGTAAATCCCAGTATGGATTCCAATGCTACCCTGTACATCCAACCACCCGATCCGGTGTACCAGGTCCAGCCCCCTCTGCCGGTGAGCGGATGTTCCCCGTAAATATCGGCAGCCACTACGTAAGGTTCCGATTTATAGGTAAATACTTTGTCCCTGTCCGAACTGTGATTCACCGGATTGATCATATGAAGGTAGTCTGAGGCTTTGCTTCCTTTTCCTGCTTCTGCCATGGCTTTAATGACCCATAAAGCCCCATGTGTGTACTGGCCCCCGTTTTCCCGGACACCCGGTATATACCCCTTGATATAGCCGGGATTTTTTTCCGTTCTGTCGAAAGGTGGTGTGAGCAGCCTTATAATTTTATCCTGGTTTGAGATCAAATAGTGCTCCGCAGCATCGAGAGATTTTTCGGCTCGTGTTTTTGAAGCTACACCTGAAATAACCGACCATGCCTGTGAGATACCATCGATACGGCACTCTTCATTCCCGGATGATCCAAGCGGAGTCCCGTCATCATAAAAAGCCCGCAGATACCATTCACCATCCCAGCCATTTTTATTCAGGTTTTTTTTCAGCTCCGAAGCCTGCAGCTTACATCTTTTTTCAGTCTCATGATCATTCATGATCCTGCAAATTTTTCCGAACCCGGTAAGCACTGAATAGAGAAAAAACCCAAGCCATACACTTTCCCCTTTTCCCTCTTCACCTACCCGGTTCATTCCGTCATTCCAGTCACCTCCTCCCATCAACGGAATTCCATGCTCGCCAAACCGAAGAGAGTGATCGATAGCTCTGCGACAGTGTTCATAGAGGGATGCGGTTTCATCCGACTTCTCAGGCTCCAGGTAAACTTCGTGTTCATCTTCTTCAAGCTGACGTGCTTTTATAAATGGAATCTCTTCTTTCAGAACCGATTCATCGCCGGTTGAACTGATATAAAAAGAAGTTACATAGGGAAGCCAGAGCAGATCGTCTGTTATTCTGGTGCGAACTCCCCGCCCCGTCGGGGGATGCCACCAATGCTGCACATCGCCCTCCGAAAATTGCCTTTCTGCATGCAGAAGCAGCTGTTTACGGGTCAATTCAGAATCCACATAGAGTGCGGCCATGGCATCCTGTAACTGATCCCGGAAACCATAAGCACCACCTGACTGATAAAAAGCAGTTCTTGCCATCATCCTGCATGCCAGATTTTGATACATCAGCCATCCGTTCATCATTACATTCAGGGATTCATCAGGTGTTTGTACCTGTATGCGAGATAATTTAGCTGACCAGCTCTCTTTTGCCTGATGGTAAGCATCCTTCACAGTTTCATAATTCCCGTACCTGCTTCCAATCTGATCAGCTTTATCTTTTGTAGCCGCTTCCCCGGTCAATAATATTACTTCCGCTTTTTCACCTGCCTCAATAACAAAATGAGCCTGGTGTGCTGCACAGATATCATCCCCGAAAACAAGTAGATTGTTGAGATTGTCAGAATTCCGCAAAGCAGCAGGATTTTCCGGTGATCTGTTCCGGCCAATAAAATATTTCCGGTCCGTGGTGTAATAGATTTCAGTGTCCTTCTGATCTGCTGATATGAAACTAAATGCAACTCTGCCTGCAAATTCGTTATTGTAGTAATTGACCGCATACAGACAATCCCCGTTTTCTGATACACCGGGTACCAGGTGCCTTGCCGATTGAATTCGTTCAACTCCCAAAACCCATTCCAAATAGCTAAAAACGGACAGTTTTCGCTGATCTGAACTCTTATTCCAAAGAGTGAGAACGGAAATTTTTACACTCTCATCAACAGGAACGAACTGTGTCAGCTTCTGCTTTATCTCCGCTGAGACTGAGTGATATTGTGTATAACCATGGCCGTGAATTACCCGGTAATCACCCTCACCGGGTACCGGGCCGGGAGTTGGTGACCAAAACTTTTTACTGTCTTCATCACGGATATAAATCGCTTCGGAATGCGGATCCGTGACCGGGTCATTCGACCATGTTGTCAGTTTATTTTCCCTGCTGTTAACACTCCAGGTATATCCGGATCCTTTTTCTGTTGCTATAAATCCAAACGTTTCATTTGAAACAACATTCACCCAGGGTGCAGGAGGCAATTCAATAAGCCTGTTTTTACTGTTCCTCTTAATGCGAATATGATACTCTTTACCATCGGATGAAAAGCCGCCAAAGCCGTTGAAAAAATTCAGGTTTTCACTGCTTTCTGATTCTGACTCTGATTCCACCGCCTCCTCCGGTTTATACGGTTCATATTTCGGGCCTTCTGTGTTTTGAGAAAATGAATTCGTTTTTTCTCTTCCGCTTACAAAAAATTCAGGCGGAAGTTTATACTCAAATACTACCGATGCTACCGAGAGAATTAAAACTTTATCTTCTTCCGTAATTTTTTCGGATTGATGAGCAAAAACCCCTCCTTTTTTATGAAAGATATGTGCCTCCGAAGACGATTCGATCATTTGGTTTATTGACTCCTGTAGTTCATCTGAATAGCTTGGAGGATGGTCATTCAAAAAAAGAAGTTCCGCTTCAAGTCCTTTATGCCTCCAGAATGAATGTGCTTTCAGAAGTGTCCGTACCGATTTCAGCTGTTCGGGCTGATTGATTCTAAGCACAATCAGCGGCATATCCCCTGAAATACCATATGCCCATAAACCGGACTGTTTGCGCCGGTTTTTAACCAAAATGTCTTTGCCGGCCCTATACTTCGAATCGTGATAAACCAGGTATGATGCCAGTTTCTGAAAATAGTGTGCCTGTTTGGGTGTGATACCCAGGTGTTCCAGTTCAATATCACTGTAAACCGCAGACATATTAAATTCCCGTTCTGCAGCCTTGGGATTATCATACAAATCAGCAAGCTGTACAGCTTCTTCCCTTGATGCCGCCCAGCCGATACTAAAGGTCATCTGTTTCTTTTCACCGGGATTCAGCTGAATAGTTTTACGCAAACTCAGAATCGGATCCGACACATTTCCAGCCGAACCGCTTAATTCAACGGAATTTTGCATTGCTGCCGGCTTCTCAAGAGAAAATCCCCGTCCAATGAAATTTGCGCGTTCAGTTTCAAATTCAAGCGGGCTCGCCAGGTTATCCGGCTTTCGGGAAGTCACTGCGTGCACAATCCAGTGAGTCTCTTCATCTTCACTGCGCGGCCTTCGTTTGGCTATAATTGCGTGATTTTCAGGAAGGTATTCAGTCTGTATGAACAGCTTTGAGAATGCGGGATGCGAAACATGATCCATAAGCCCGTTTAGAACGATTTCAGCATAGCTTGTAACCTCAATACTGCGTTTCCGTTCAGAGTAATTGGTTAACGTGAGTCTTCTCAGTTCTACATTTTTTTCAGAGGAGACCGTTACTTCCATCGTGGTTTCAATCCAGTCATCTACCCTTGAAGTCACAATTTTTCCATTGTGAAACCACGTATCGTAACGATCGGGTTTTCGTTTCACAGGCTGGTGTCCGGCTGACCAATAGCTGCCCGTTTCTTTATCTCTTATATAGAAAAAGAGCCCTTTGCTATCCATTGTTGGATCAGGGTTCCATCCCGTAAGCAGCAGATGCTTATAAGAAGAACTTCCCGTACCGGCATGGGTTACATAAATTGAGTAGCGGCCGTTTGTAAGCAGATGAAGTCGTGGCGGTGAACTATCAAGATCATCTATTCCGGCATGCTCTACTACGCGGTGAACTTTTTGTTGTTCACCCGGCTCAAGCTCTACCTCAATCGGGTGTGGTTCTTTCACAGGTATTCCACGCGGAACCCGCTCCTGAAGCAGCAAATCACATCCCATTATATGCCGGTCGGAATGAAAATATTTCTGGATTTTCCATCCGTTTAAAACATTTTCGATGGCAAGCAGACTCATTCCGTGATGATGTGCCATGTAGGTTTGAACAACGTTATAACTATCTGTCCCTCTCAGGCGAAACGGAGAAAAATCAATAGCGTCATAAAATCCAAAGATACCGATACCTCCAAGTTTTTCAATGCGCTCAAGATTTTTTACTGACTTTACTGGTTCAATCATCAGAGCCAGGAACGAAGCGTATGGGGCAACCACATAATCCTCTGCAAGGCCTCTTTTAAGGCCAAGGCCCGGAGCGCCAAAAGCACGATACTGATAGTGTTTATCCATATTCAGAAAATAATAAGCGCTCTCTGATTGTCCCCAAGGCAGGTTTCTGCGTGAAGCGTACACTTTTTGCCATGTTACCACTTGATTGTATGTATGGTGCAGCAAAGTCTCAGGGTAGGATTTCATAAAAAGCGTAGGCATCAGGTACTCGAACATGGTTCCTCCCCAAGACAATAAAATCTCATTTTCATCAAGGCTCGTTAACCTGCGACCCAGCCTGAACCAGTGTTCTACGGGAACATCCCCTTTTGAAACTGCAATATAGGAAGCTATGCGCGCTTCACTTGCAAGAAGATCATAGGTACCGGCATCCAGCTCCGCTTTTTCTGCATGGTATCCAATACTGAATAGTTTCCGGTTGCTTAAATAGAGAAATGTAAAGTCCATATTCTGAACAATTCTTTCGCAAATTTTTATAACGGAATCCTTTTGTCTTTCCCACATTTGAATTTTTCTGAAGCCGCTGCTCTTTTTGCCATTCTCCTTCAGTTGCTGATAAATATTTTCAACGGATTGATATCCCGTATAAATCATTTTTTCCGCAGACAAAAAGATTTCCATCTCTGCTTTAAAGGACTCAATCATGATCAATGGGCTGTCCATCCAAAAGAGTAAATTTTCCATTTTTTCATCCCCAAGCGAGTGTCTGTCTGGCAACAAATCAATGGCAGAAAGCTTCTTTGCATCATCCTGAATACTTTCTAATTTTTTCATGCATTCGGATATTTCCTGGGGACATTTTTTTTTAATCTTATTGATTAGCCGGTCTGCATAGAAATTGACCTCGTTATATACCTTTTCTGAGATCAGTTCATTTTCAAAATGCTCCTGGAAAATCTCTTTTACAACCGTAACCGTATCTTCCAGGCCATTCCAAATAAGTTTATTAAACCCCGGAGTATGCCAGCCATCCTTTAGTGCCTCTTTTACCACAATTAATCCGGCTGCAAGATTGCCCGAATCCACTGTTGAAATATATCTTGGATGCAATACCTCCCCCAGGGTCGTATCATACCAGTTAAAAAAATGCCCTCTGTACTTCTCAAGAACCTGGAGAGAATTCAAAGTATTCTCAAGCCTGTTCAGCATCTGTCCAAACGTCAGGTAACCCATGTTATAAGCGGTGACCACCGATGTCAGCCCAAGACCAATATTCGTTGGTGAGGTTCTGTTGGCTACCGGAACAAATGGCCTTTCCTGGTAATTATCGGGTGGAAGCCAGGAGTGATCTTCATTCATATGCCTTTCAAAATAGAACCAGGTCCGGCGGGCATAACATCTTAATTTTCTCTTTTCTGATTCTGAAAAAGCACCTTTCTCCTCTTTGACTGGCTTATTGGCTTCATAAATGTAGTAGGGTGAAACAATCCAGAGAAAAGAAAATGGAATTGTAATCCATAAATAAGAGGGGCTGATTAAAATTGAAGCAATGATGATAATCAACCCGAATATAACATTCGGCAGCAACAAAAGAGTATTGGTTTTGAAACTGTTATCCGAAGTATGTTCAACCTGGGAAGCTGTAACCCACTCCAGAAGATTTTTTTTTGAGACCGATAATCTCCAAAGCGTTCTAACGGCTGCATCAAGCAGAATCATTGCCTGATGAGGGAGTACAATCAGAGTAGTCAGAAACTGCAGCGTATTGATTTTGAGATTTGATCTTATCTTTTCGAAATACAATTTCCACCTTACCCTCGCAGGACGATTCACCAGATCGGTAGTAAGGACAACATATATTGGAAATGCAAGGATGCCAAGTGCAGCCAAAGTCCACAAGTACGGCCTGCCGGGCAGCCAAAACCAGCCGGATACAAGAAAAAGAATCAAAAAAAACGGGCTCAGTGAACGTCTCAGATTATCAAAAATCTTCCATTTTGATAACAAACTGATCGGGTTATCCCTTGTTCCTCCTTTTACATCTATTTTTCCGGAAATCCAGCTCGCAATTTGCCAGTCTCCTCTTGCCCAGCGGTGGTTTCGTTTGCAATACCCGGAGTAAGCGGACGGGTAATCATCGTAGAGCTCTATATCCGAAGCCAGTCCCGCGCGGAGATATGTGCTTTCGATTAGATCGTGTGAAAGGATACGGTTATCGGGAAACATGTCGCCAAGCACTTCATGAAATGCTCTCACATCGTAGATGCCTTTTCCCGTAAATACAGCCTCGCCATTCAGATCCTGGTAAATATCAGATACCGCAGTAGAATAGGGATCCATTCCCACATTACCCGAAAATATCTTTGAAAAATTGGTTTTTTGAGCTGATTCGGGAGTGATGGAAATTCTTGGCTGAATAATACCGTATCCTTTTGTTACTCTTTTCAGCTCAGGGTTATACCACGCCCGGTTCAATGGATGTGATATTGTTCCGACAAGCTCCTTTGCTATCGCAGGCGGCAGTTTGGTATCTGCGTCAAGAGTGATTACATACCTAACAGGTGAATTCCCGACAGAACTGAGAAAATCCCCTTCGATAACACTAAAAGTTGTTTTAGAAGAGGGGTTAAACAGCAACCGGTTCAGCTCCTCGAGCTTGCCCCTTTTTCTCTCCCAGCCCATCCAAATCTCTTCCTTTTCATTCCATAATCTTTTCCTGTGCAGCAGAAAAAATTTATCACCGTATTTCGAATCATATTTCTGATTCAGTTCAGCAATCAGTTTTACAGCCTCGTTCAGAATTTCACTGTCACTTTCAGCAGACTTGCTTTTTGAATCAGTAAAATCACTTAACAGTACAAACTGAAGTGATGGATCACTATTTGACAGTGCTTTGATTTCGAGGGCTTCCACCTGTTTCCTGACATTTTCCGGTGAACTCAGCATCGTTGGAACAACCACAAGTGTGCGGGCACGATTGGGTATCCCGTCTTTATAATCCATTTTTGGTAGTATTCTGGGAGGCAGAAACCACGCAAAAAACCTGTTTGCAACCGAAACGGACAGATCCATTGCAGGGAAAAAAGAGACAAGCAGTACGGCCAGTGATACAAAAATATTACCGGAAATTGCACCGGTAAGCACCCATAATATTCCTAAAAATATCAATGTCAGAAACCCAACAGAATAGATGTAAAAGCCGGGATAATTTTCCAGCTTCTTTCTGATTTTCTCGGTTACCGGGAACCGGTAATTCAGGCTCCTGCAAAAATCATCGTATCCCTCTCCAAGAATATAGTAACCGACATGGGTTTTTAGAACTGAATAATCGTAGAAAAGTTTGGAAAAATCATTCTGAGTGTTACCGCCGGCTTTATCTGCTCTAATCAAAATCTCTTCGGCGATCTCTGTTTCAGAGAGGTTGGTGCCTCTGCTGATCCGTTCAATAACCCCCCGGTAGTGATCCCTGGTCTCAAAATCCATATCCGGGTAAATCCCTGCCGGATCCAGCCGGAGCATTTTTTCTACGAGTGAACACTCTTCAACAAAATCTGACCAGTCGGTAATTGAAACATCCCTTAATGAAACCACGGCGTTTTGAATACTCACCTGGTGCCTTGATTGTGTCTGCGCTTCAATACGCAGAGCTTCTTCCGTCTGAAGGCCAAACTTTCTGAACCGGTACTCAAACCATCGCTTTTCTTCCCCTGTTAAAATTCCGGAGGACTGCAACTGGTTTACAAGTTCAGTAAGTATAAACGGTTCCGGTTTCTCCTTAGGTTTGCTGCCAAGCCATGACGTAATCTTGCCGATTATTTCGCCCGGCTCAGGATCTTCAATCTCAATCAGTTCATTTACCAACTCTGTAATTTTTGGACGAAGTCTTCTTCTTTTGAGCACAACTTCAGCCTTTTCTGCAAGCTGTTCAATCAGGCTGAACCGGACGAGTATGGGAATCGCCCAAATCTCCCCGATTTTAAGAGTAGTCTCCTCCTGAAATGCACGAACAGCCTCTGTCAATGTGGAAACGTCGATCACATTATCGTTGTACAAAACAATATTTTGGATCAGCTCAAAAATACGCGGATATCCTTTCAAAGGCCCTTTTACGAGACGGGGGATGCTTCTTTGATAATTTTCCGGAAAATCACTTTTGATTTGAACAAACTGCTCCTGAATAATATAGTAGTTATCTATGATCCATTCGGCCGCCGGTGTAATTTCCTGATTTGCTTTTACTGCTCCTGCAAATTCCCGGTAGGCATTAATAAGAATTTCCCTCGCTTTCTCAAGCTCTTCTCCGATTGGCTTTAGCGGCTTATCCCGGTCAGTATAATGCTGACTTTTTGCAATTTTCTTTGCCGTCTCTTTCAGCTCATCTAATTTGAATGAAACCTGTGCATTGTTTGCCATATCTCCTCAATCCTGTCATTGAACCTGATGTAGTATCAACGATACTGTGCCGAACATGAACTCTGTTCCCTACAGTTTTTTTTGATAATCTCCTTGATGGTTTTCCGGTTCAGGCTTCCTGGCCGGACATCACTTTTCTTTCAGCTTCATTTACTGTATTCAAAACATTGATCACACTATCAGGAATAACCGATATCGAATCAATACCGCAATCCACAAGAAAAGCTGCATAATCGGAATTATCACTCGGTGCCTGTCCGCAAAATCCAATATTTACATTCGCCCTTTTTGCTTTTTCTATCACCTCTCTGATAGCTGTTTTAACGGCTTTGTCATTTTCATCAAACAGGTACGATAGCTTTGCTGAATCGCGGTCAACACCGAGAATCAGTTGGGTGAGATCATTGGAGCCGATAGAAAAACCATCAAAATTTTCAGCAAACTCTTCTGCAAGAATTACGTTGGATGGTATTTCACACATCATGTAAACCTTGAGTCCTTTCTCACCGCGTTTTAATCCGAATTTTGCCATAACTTCAATCACATTTTCCGCTTCATTTAATGTCCGGCAGAATGGGATCATGACAATCACATTTTCGAGTCCGATTATTTCACGTACTTTTTTTAATGCTTTGCATTCCAGTTCAAACCCGTCACGATAATCATCGCTGTAATACCTGGAGGCACCCCTCCAGCCAAGCATGGGATTTTCCTCTGCAGGCTCAAAATAACTACCTCCGATTAATCCTGCATACTCATTTGTTTTAAAGTCACTGGTTCTTACAATTACAGGGTTAGGATATTGTGAAGATGCAATTTTGGCAATTCCGCAGGCCAGCTTGTCAATGAAATACTCCTTAAAATCTTCATGTCCCATTGTTAGCTTTCTTATTTTTTTATATTCATCTTCATCTTCAATGCGATCGGGATGAACAAGTGCCATCGGATGTATCTTAATATGATTGGTGATAATAAACTCCATCCGGGCAAGCCCAACTCCTTTTACAGGCATTTTCCACCATTTAAAAGCAGATTCCGGAGTTGCTATGTTCAGCATGATATTTGTTTTGGGACTGCCGACTTTTTCCAGTTCGATCTCATCAACCTTGTACTCAAGTTCCCCTTCATACACTTTTCCGGTCTCTCCTTCTGCACATGAGATTGTAATTTTATCCCCGTCTTTCAATTCATCGGTTGCTTTGCTGGTACCCACAACAGCGGGAATGCCCAGCTCTCTGCTCACAATTGCAGCATGGCAAGTACGTCCGCCAAAATCAGTAACAATACCTGCCGCATTTTTCATCTCAGAAACCCAGTCGGGCTCTGTCATTTCAGTTACGAGGATATGGTTCGATTGCAAATCACTTAAATCAGATGTTTTTTTCACAATTTTCACTACACCGCTTACAATAGAACTGCCAATACTTAAGCCAGATACTAACAGTTTTGGATTTTTTTCTTTTAAAGAAAATGTTTTGAAAACACCGTTTTGATTCTGTGAATGAACAGTTTCAGGCCTGGCCTGGACAATAAACAGGTCATCCGTCTCATCATCTTTCACCCATTCAATATCCATCGCTTTATCATAATGTCTTTCAATAACTGCGCCCCATTTGGCAAGCTTAAGGATCTCTTCATCGTTCAAAACCAGGGTCTGTCTCTCTACCACTGTAGTGGGAATATTTTTCGTATTATTGCCTTCATCAGATGAGTAGATCATCTTCACTTCTTTCGACCCGGTCTTCTTTTCGATAATCGGTTTGTAATCCGGATTATCCAAAAGAGGTTTAAAAACAAAAAATTGATCCGGGTTCACGGTTCCTTTTACGATATTCTCACCCAGCCCCCAGCTCCCGTTAATTAAAACCACATCCGGGAATCCGGATTCCGTATCAACCGTGAACATCACTCCGGAACAGGAGTCATCAGCTCTCACCATTTTCTGAACTCCAACGGATAGCTGAACTTTCATGTGATCAAAACCTTTTTTCTCTCGATAAGAGATCGCTCTGTTTGTAAAAAGCGATGCAAAACAATCCCTGCAAGCACGCAGAAGTTCATCTTTGCCCCGAATATTCAGATAGGTTTCCTGCTGACCCGCAAAACTTGCAGAAGGCAGATCTTCAGCAGTGGCACTGCTCCGTACCGCAACATCCACTTCACTGCGGTCATACTTTTCACTCAGTTCTGCATAGGCCTTTCCAATACTCTCAGCAAAAGCAGTCGGGAATGTATGTTTCAAAATTTCCTGCCTGATCTTTTGTCCTGTTTCCTGCAGGCTGATTTCATCTGAATGAAACTGCTCCAGGTAACCGGTGATCTTTTGTTCCAGTTTGTTGACACGGATAAATTCTTCATAACCGTACGAAGTTGTTGCAAAGCCATCGGGCACTCTTACTCCTTCCTGTTTAAGGTTTTTAATCATTTCACCAAGAGAAGCATTTTTACCGCCAACCTGGTCAGTATCATTCATCTCGAGCTCTGAAAACCACTTGATGTATGCATCATAATTATGTGCCATAACTTTAATCTCTTTATGTATTAAAACTATTTTGTGTAAAGCTCAAATGGATCTCACCTTGATGTATATCCTCCGTCGGCAAGCAGTGTATGGCCTGTTATAAAAGACGCCTCATCTGAACAGAGCCAGACAATTGCATCGGCTATCTCCTTCGGTTTACCGAGCCGCCCGATTGGATGTAAAGAAACAATTGATTTCTTTGTTTCAGGATCGGTTGTAATTCCGGCTTTCTCTAACATTGGAGTCTCTATAAATCCCGGTGCCACACTGTTCACACGTATCCCTTCTGCCGAATATTCGATTGCAGCCGTTTTCGTGAGGCCTTCGAGTCCATGCTTGGCTGCCACATACGCCGGGGCATTTTCAAAGCCCACGGATCCCAAAATAGATGTAACATTTACAATAGAACCGCCCCCGCTGGTGAGCATAGCCGGAATTGCGTGCTTCATGCAGAGCCACTGTCCCCGCAAGTTTACATTGATGACCCTGTCCCACTCTTCAGTGGTATAGCTGGCGGTGGCATTTAATTCACCGCCAACACCGGCGTTGTTGCACAGGTAATCCAGCCTGCCAAACGTATCCTCTGTTTTTCTCATCAGGTTCCGTACATCGTCTTCCTTTGAGACATCTGCTTTTACCGTTAAAACCTCACCTCCGTTCTCTTCAATCAGCCGGGCAGTTTCGTTCAGTTTTTCTTCCTGAATATCACTAACCGTAACCCGTACTCCTTTAACGGAAAAAGCAATTGCGGTAGCTCTTCCGATACCTGATGCCGCCCCGGTAATAATTGCCACATTATTTTGATTCATGAGATTTATTTTTTTAGAATGAATCAGTTTACGTTTTCAAAAAAAATTACCTCTATCTAAAATACGGGCCGGGGTTATCAGCCCCGGCCCGTTACTTTCACTAACTGACTTGCTACTCAACTTTTACTTCTTTTGGTTTGCTCACTTCTGCCTTTGGCAAGTTGATTTTTAGCACTCCCTCTTCGAATTTTGCCTTGATCTGATCTTCATCCACTGTCTTCGCAATGGTAAAAGATCTGTAAAAACTACCTTCATATCTCTCTTTGCGAATGTAGTCTTTTTTCTCCTCTTTCTCTTCTTCCGAACGTTCACCCCTGATAACAATCCTATTATCTTCAAAATTGACTTCAATGTCATCTTTTGTCATTCCCGGAATGTCCATTTTGATAACATATTCATTTTCATCTTCCGACATATCCGCACTTGGTGCCCATACGTCCATCATGCTTCCGCCGTTATTTTCACGCATCCAGGAAAATGGTGTCAGTTCATCAAAAAACCGGTCCATCTCCCGTCTCATCGATTCAATCGCGGTTGGTTCTGATTTTCGCTTCGTGATTTTCATGCCTCTCACCTCATTTCACTTACTTGGTTCTCTTCTCACATTATTGTGTTAAGAGAATAATATAAAATGACACCACACCCGGTTCACAGGATCATCCACCTCCGAATTGTAATAGATTTGATACAAACTGATTAAGGGAAATCCCTACAAAAGAAAAGCCTCTGCATTGGTACATTTATGAGAGGTGCTAATGTGTAAAAGTCTTTAGTAAATCTACTTCATGGAGAATAAAAAACCGGAACTTGTTCAAAATCCCCACGCACTTACGATCGATGATCTCTTTCAAAGATATAATGTGGACAAAAAGGGATTATCATCCGAATCAATCGCAGAGAGAATTCAAATATTTGGAAAGAATGAGATACCTGATCCCGAACAGAAAAAGTGGTGGAATATTCTTTTCAATCAATTCAAAAGCTTACTTGTTTTTATACTCATCCTGGCAGCTTTATTTTCCTGGTTCACCGGCCATTTGATCGATACATATGTTATAATCGGCGTAATCCTGATTAATTCAATCATCGGTTTTGTACAGGAAATGAAAGCGGAGCAAGCAGTTGCCTCTTTGAAAAGGATGGCGGCTCCCCGGTCAAAAGTACTCAGGGATGACAGAATTTTAGATATCCCCTCTTCAGAAATCGTTCCGGGAGACATGGTTATTCTTGAAGAGGGTGACCAGATACCGGCCGATGCGCGCCTTTTCTACTGCAAAAACCTCCGGGTGACAGAAGCAGCACTGACCGGAGAATCCGTACCTGTAGAAAAAAACACGGAGCCGGTCCCTGAAAAAACACCGGTTGCAGATCAAAAAAACATGGTGCGAAAAGGCACATTCATTGCCGGCGGTTATGCTAAAGCATTGGTAACGGCAACAGGCCTTGAAACGGCCCTGGGTGAAATAGCATTAAGCCTTACCGGTATTGAAAAAAAACGGACACACTTCCAGCAAAAAACGGATAAACTTGCTAAACAGATGGCCGAAATTGCCATCTTCAGTGCAATCGCGCTTTACGGAATCGGCCGGTTTGCCCGGGAGATGGATTACGATGAATTACTTCTCGTAGCGATCGCTGCTATGGTCTCATCTATTCCGGAAGGCCTGCCGGCCGTGCTTTCCATTGTTCTTGCGATCGGTGCACACCGAATGTCGAACAGAAATGCGATCATACGTGAATTTACAGCAACAGAGACTCTGGGCGCCGTAACCACTATCATTACCGATAAAACAGGAACATTAACTCAAAATACCCTCACAGTAAGAAAACTGTATCTGCCATCCGGAGTTACGTATGATATCACCGGTGAAGGATGGAGCCCTGAAGGTGAATTTTTTCAGGATAACCAAACTGTTCCTGCAGACCAACTGCCAAGAGACGTTCGGCAACTCTTGTTGATTGCTGCACTTTCCAATAATTCATCCATCTATAAAAATTCCGAAACCGGTGACTATCAATTTACCGGAGACCCAACGGAAGCCGGCCTGATGGCGCTCGCGTCGAAAGGCGGTTTTTCTCCATCAGATCTGAATGGTTACGAAAAACTAGATGACATGCCTTTCAGTTCAGATGTAAAAATGAGAGCTACCATCGTAGATTTTCATAACAAGCATCCAAAAAAGTTTGTGATAGGTGCTCCCGAGCAAATTTTAAAACGCTGTTCCCGATGGATGGATGAAAAGGGAGAAATCCACAAGCTGAATGAAAAAAAGTATCACCACTATCAGTCTGTAATTGAAAACATGTCGGAACAGGCTTTTCGTGTGATCGGTTTTGCTTTTGACACAGCCGGTGAGAATGAATCTGCAGGTGATGAAAATATTGAGGATCTCGTTTTAACCGGTTTTACAGGAATGATGGATCCGCCGCGTGAAGATGTGCCTGAAGCTGTTGCACAATGTAAGGAGGCCGGTATCCGGGTTGTTATGGCCACAGGCGATCACAAGAAAACGGCGCTGGCAATTGCTAAAATGGTCGGTATTACAGACAGTATGGATTCGGCGGCGGTTACAGAGGCCGAACTTCTGGAAATGAGTGAAAAAGAGTTCGAAGAAACCGTTAAGTCGGCAAATATTTTTGCAAGGCTCACTCCCGACATGAAACTTAAAATTGCCGGCGTATTGCAGGATAGCGGAGAACTGGTGGCAATGACCGGAGATGGTGTAAATGACGCTCCTGCCCTGAAAAAAGCTGACGTTGGCGTTTCAATGGGAATTATGGGGACAGATGTGGCCCGCGATGCCTCCAAAATGATACTGGCCGATGATAATTTTTCAACCATTGTCAATGCCGTGGAAGAAGGCAGGATTGTTTTTACCAATGCCCGGCAAACCAGCTTTTTTCTTCTTACCACAAATTTCGCTGAAGTAACAACATTGATTACAGCCATCTCTGTGGGAATGCCTCTTCCGCTCACAGCAACCCAAATCCTGTGGCTCAATCTTGTAACAGACGGCATCTGTGATGTTTCACTTGCCACAGAACAGGGGCATGGTGATGAATTGCAGCAAAAACCAATCAAACGGACAGAAAATATTTTGACAATGAAAATCATACCTTTTCTGATCATCAATGCCGTTGTGATGACCCTTATGGCGCTTCTTGCCTTTCACTGGTTTTTGCCGGAAAGCACGGAAAAAGCAAGAACCTCAGCATTTATCGTAATGGCTTTCTGCCAGATTTTTAATGTGTACAATATGCGTTCACTCCGTCACTCTATCTTTAAAATCGGGTTTTTCAGTAATAAATTTATCAATATCGGAGTCTCGCTATCCGTTATCATCCAGGTATTGATTATAGAAATCCCGTTTTTCGAACTGCTCTTCTCATTTGCGCCAATAAATCCGTTGGAGTTTATCAGTATGATCGTAATGGCATCATCGGTTTTGTGGTTTGGTGAGCTTTACAAAAGATATATCGGGATTCAATCCACACAATTTCACCGAAAAGTAACCCCGAACAGGGGTTAAGCATCAATAGCGCCGGGTGAAACCCGGTGAACAAAATGCGATCTCAGCCACACAACAGAACCCTGAAAGGGTTCAACAACTTTTCCTCAAATATTCTCTCTCTCTCCATCGACCCATTTAACGGCATGCAGCATCAATTCATTTGCATTATCATAATTCAGTTTTACTTTAATTCTTGCCCTGTACGATTCAACTGTTTTCACCGACAAATGAAGACGCTCTGCGATCTCTCTTGTGCTTTTGCCTTTACCCGTTAATTCAAAAACCTCCAGTTCCCGGTCACTCAATACATCGAGAGGTGAATCCGATATCTCTTTTTTGCCGGTAGCCATACCCATCAGGAGTTTCTCACTCAGCTCACTGCTGAGGTAAATTCCACCGTTCAAAACCTTTTTAACCGCTTTCAGAATTTCATCTGCGGATTCAAACTTCATGACATACCCTTTTGCACCCGCCCGGATTGCTCTTTCAGCATATAAAAACTCATCGTGCCGGCTGATCATAAGTATTTTCTGATCAGGTTTCCGGAAAATAACATTTTTCACGAGTTCAATGCCATTCATACCCGGCAGAGATACATCAACAAGCAGAAGATCCAGTTCGTCTTCTTTATCGAGCACATGAAGTACCTCTTCCGCACTATCCAGCTGATGCACCACATCAAACCCCGGCTCGGCCTCCAGTGTCCCAACCAGGCCCCGTCTCATAATTGGATGGTCGTCAACAATCAGAATTCTTTTTTTGAATGATTCAGACATAATTACACCTTGTTTAAAATTGCAGCTGATCGTTCGGAATTATACACCGAACAATCGTTTTATCGTCTTCAGTTCGAACAATTTCAAGTATTCCGCCCATCAGGCTTGCCCTGTATTTCATAATTTTGATCCCCATTCCGCTTTTATCTTCTGTCTTTTTATGATCATTGAATCCTTTTCCATCATCGGTAACGGTTAAAGACGTATGCCTGCCTGATTTGGAAAGCCTTACGGTAATCATCTTTGGCCTGCCATGTTTCACCGCATTGTGAATCGCCTCCTGGGCAATTCGATACAAATTGACGGCAACTGAATTCTGATCAATCAACACCGATTCTTCATTTTGAAAGATGCACCGGATTTTAAATAACTTTTCATTTCTCTCACAAAGTTTTTTGAGAGCAACATCCAGTCCTTTTTTCTCGAGGTCAACCTCCACCATATCGTGAGTAATGGATCTTACAAACTCATCCGTTTCACTTAACATGTTAGTAATCTCCTGCACCTCATCGGCACCCGGAACACCATTTGCCTTAAGCTTACGAGCCAGATTCCCTGAAATCATCCGGATACCGGTAAGCATCTGCCCCAGGCCGTCATGTAAATCCTGGCCAATCCGTTTCCGCTCATCATTGCTGATCTCCAGGATCTTTTTTTCCAGTTCCTTTCGTTCCGTAATATCCTTGACAATTCCGGTAAAAATTCTGTTTCCATTCCACCTGGCCTCTCCCACTGATAAATCCATCGGGAACACAGTACCGTCTTTCTTAAGCCCCTGAACTTCCCGGCCTTTTCCAATAATCTTTTTTTCACCGGTTTCAAAATAGTTTTGCATGTACTTATCATGCTTTTCACTGAAAGGAAGCGGCATAAGCATCTTAAGATTCTTACCTAAAACTTCATCTTCACGGTATCCGAATATTTTTTGTGCTGCCTTGTTAAAGCTTTGAATCAATCCCGATTCATCAATGGTTATGATCCCATCCACGCTGCTTTCCAGAATTGCCTGTTTGCGTGCTTCACTCTCCTCAAGCTCTCTTTCCACGCACTTAAGCCCCTGAATATCGCAAACGGTGGCTATGATTTGAGCTTCTTCGAAATGACTGTTTTTATACTTATTAAACCTGACATCCACCCACGCTTCCCTGCCTTCCTTATGTTTACAAGGCCACCTGCCGCTAACCGGTGAGTGAGCTCCATTTTGATTGAGGATCAGTTTTTCCAATTCAGCAAGAGCCTCATCATGCAAAATAAAACCGAGATGCCTGCCAGAAGCTTCCTTTTTTGTATAACCAAAAATAGTCTCTGTCGCCTTATTCCAGTACGTTACGTGTCCATCTCCATCGCATAAAACCACACCGTGTTGGATGCTCTCCAAAAAATCATCCCTTGTTGCTGCATAATGTTTAGTCATCTGATTCATTTTTGGAAAAATTGTTGGAAACCATACCTGTATATATAAAACTTATTGCAATAGATAAAGTAAATTTATTGAATTTTACGCTTATCCCTCTCGTCATAATTATTGTACGAATTTCCCTTACAAAATCCGTTGATTTTTAGCTTTCGGAATTGCGCTCAAATTTGATAAATAGTGCAAAAGATTATCACGTGAAAACTTCCCCTACACAAATGTAAGCAAACTCCTTACACGTACCTGTTCCGCTCACTCTATATAAACGATCAGATAAATATTGATCTTGTTTTTAAGAACATAAAAAGGAGGTCTTATGCTATCAAAAAAAAGTAAAATTTTAATACCAACTGACTTTTCTGATTATTCAAGGAGTGCTTTTCAGTATGGAATTTCATTGGCATCAAAATTTGGCAGTAATATTATCTTATTGCATGTAATAGAGCCGCCTTACAATTTTGCCACCACCATGGAAAATGCCCTGGATAAGTTAAAGAAAAACGCTAAAGAAGAGTTAACGTCATGGGCAGATGAAGGTATTAAAGATAAGAAAGTAAAAGTCGATACTATTCTTGAAACCGGGATGACCATCAGTTCGATCCTGGATACTGTCCGTGAAAAGGAAATTGATCTTGTTATCATGGGCAGTAAAGGAGAAACAGGTTTTGCAAAAATACTATTTGGAAGTGTGGCAACCGACATCATGCTGCATTCAACTGTTCCGGTTCTTACCGTGCCCTTTGAAATGGACTCGTTTGAAATAAATAAAATTCTCTTTACTACGGATCTTCGTGAAAATGATTTCAAAAGTCTTGAAGAAGTTGTGAAGCTCGCTCAATCTTTTAAATCAAAAATTGATGTTTTACATATTGCCGAAAAAAATAACTTTGAAGATGAACTTCGTTTTACAGGATTCCGGGAGATGTCAAAACAAAAAATAGATTTTGACGAATTGGAGTTCAACAGGCTTAAACATGAAAATGCCATTGCAGGCATTAATGAGTATCTGAACTCAAAAGATTTTTCACTGATTGTAATGACCCGGTACAAGAAAACTTTGATTGGAAAATTATTGGGAAAACGGCATACAGATAAGATTGGCAGTTATACCAATAAACCGGTTCTTGTTTTGATTGCGTAGCAATTAATTACAACTTGACAAACAAGCTCAAAACTGCACTCTGCCTCTATGTAATAACATTGAAGCAAAAAGAGCATTTCACGTTTTGTTTCACAGACAAGCAGTGATTTACAGAAGGTCAGTTCTCTATTTAGTTGTGATTTCAACAACACCTGAACCCGCCCGCATTCCGTACCGGTTGGTTGCCTCCATCCCCTTGTAAACATTGATTCTTCTGATATCTCCTACACTAACTGTACTTTCCAGCTGCCTGAAACTCTGCCCGATTGGCCTGCCATTCACAACAAACAGCGCTGAACTGTTACCGATGATCGTCGTTGCTCCGCGAATCATAATTCTGGTTTCGCCACCCTGCTGGTTTACACGAATTCCTGATATTTTCCGCAGATGATTAACCAAAGAGATATCAGGATCAAAGACAACAATCTGATCTTTTTTATTCATCATACTCTCTTTGTCATAATCAGGAATTGATCCGGTTGTGTACTGGGTTTTTTTTGACGGTGAGCAAGCAAGTAAAAGGATCAGTAATCCTGTTAATGAAAAAATGAAAAGAATTTTTTTAAACGGAATAGCTGACATAATACCCTTGTTTTACTTAATACCTAAAATAACTTAGATAAATATTTTTAAAAAGCAAATCAAAACCGTGCAATTTTGTTTTATAGCACCATAAATATGGCTGCACCTTCATAACCCATGCTCGCGAACATATGCAACCAAACCATTCATATCACCAGGCTGAAGGCCTGACACAACTTCACAACTGTCAAAATTATTCTGAATCGATTTCGCGAGCTTTGCGTGGTCTTTATCATTGCGGCCTCTGCGTGAACCCCCCTGTTTCACGTAAAATATGCCATGATTTTTACAAAAGAAACACGATACATCATATGCAGATTAATCGATGATAATTTCTGCTAAAAGCAACTCAAATTCCTATCTTAAAACGGTATAGAAAAAAAATTGAGAAAACCGAGGAATTATGTCATTAACAGAAGATGCAAAAAGAATTTATCTGGAAACAATCCGGGAAGTCAGTCCCGAAAACATATTAAAGAAATCTGTTCAACTGGATAAAGAGAACGAAACCATTCGTTTTGCCGATAAAAAAGTAAAATTTGACAACTTCAATGGAATTTATGTCATCGGTTTTGGAAAAGCCTCCGTACCGATGGCCAAAGCACTGGAAGCAGAGTTGGGTAACCTGATCACCGATGGAGTTGTCATCACAAATGATAAGCCCGCTACACCATTAAAAAAGATCCAGGTTTTCCGGGGTTCCCATCCCCTGCCCGATAAGCAAAGTATCTCATCCGCTTATGAAATTGTGAAATTTGCAGACCGTATTCCCCGGAACTCTCTCGTAATAAACTTGATTTCAGGCGGAACCTCTGCACTTTTTGCCCTGCCCGAAGATCCGATCGATATCGATGATATTAATAAAATGCACAGCCTTCTTATCAAAAGCGGCGCTCCGATCCAGGAGATTAATACAGTCAGAATTGCCCTTTCCAGTGTTAAAGGCGGCAAATTTTTACAGAGACTCCAAAATAACAGGGTAATTGACCTTATCATCTCGGATGTACCCGGTGATGACCTCCGGTATATCGGAAGCGGCCCGACAATACCCCAGGAAATCTCCTGTCGCGATGCCTTCCGGATCTTGAAAAAATATAATCTTTGGGAAGATACACCTCATGCTGTCCGGGCTTTGATCGGAAAAAAAATGGACGCCGAATTAAAACAAAATATCACAGTTGAAACGGAAGATTTTGACACCCACAACTCTCACATTATTGCTTCCGCACCTCTGATGGCTGATAAGGCCTCTGAAATCGCCAAATTATATTCTTATGAACCGATCGCAGCTGACGAAGTATGGACGGGCCACATTAAAGACTTTCAAAAAAAGATTGAAGAGGACTTCAAAAAGAGTAAATCTAAGGGTAAAAATAAACTCGCCTACATTTATTACGGAGAGTGTACCATACATGTAACCGGAAACGGACTGGGTGGCAGAAATCAGGAGCTTGCACTGAGAGTCGCTGATGCTCTTGCAGATGCCAAACACGATTTCGCTTTTTTAAGCGGTGGAAGCGACGGGATTGATGGTCCCACCGATGCCGCCGGTGCAATCGTAACCAATTCAACAAAAGAGGAAGCCGCACAAAAAGATATCAGTACAAAAGATTACCTTGAAAATAATGACAGTTACAACTTTTTCGACAAGGCAGGCGGACACCTGAAACCGGGCCCCACCGGTAACAATCTCATGGATTTGCAGATATTGCTTGTCAGTATTCCATGAACAAGTAACAGTCCGCATAAAAATGTGAAACAATGTTACCCCGGAAACAATTTTTAGGTTTAATAACAATTATTGTTATTGGATAAATGAATGAAATATTTTTAGTCTTTTTATTACAGGCTTCGTTTAGACACCGCTAATAAAACATGTAACAATTTCCTCTCTCAAACATCTTGTAATTGACTTGTATCAAATTTGCAATACGAATAGTACGAAGTTGTCTTGCAGATCTAATTATTGTAAACAAATTTCGATTTAGCAACTATAAATAAATAATGATGTGCGATAAGCAGTTGGTGATTTACTGTTTTCCATTGATACAGGCACGTAAAATCATAAAAGAGGAAGAAATGATTGATAAATAAAATCTAACTTACTTAACCCCTTTCTAATTGTTGATCATATAAAAAAGCGTAACCTTACTTACAATTCATTGAGCATGCAATCCCGCGTGGTCAGTGACAAAAAATCTAAATCATACTATTATGTCCGGTTATACAGAAGTTTTACAGGTTATCGGGGCAACGATTATCTTCTCGCTGATACTGACCACGGCCAACCGATTTATGCTGAGTAATACCCAGCGGCAGGTAGGCACGGAAGTTGAAATCTCAGCTGTTACTCTCGCCCAGGATTTGATTGAAGAAGCCAAGCTGCGCCCCTTCGATGCATCTGCAACAGGCGGAAACATCCCGCTTGATGTTCCGGATGATTTTACTGCTGCACCTTTTTCGCAGACTACAATCACCGACAGAAGCCTGATCAACACCTTTGAAGGGTTCAACGGCTATACCGAAACCATCGATACCGGGCTGGGTGAATATTCGATTGAAGCAGAGGTTGACTATGTTCTGGCATCAAACCTGAACCAGGTAACCACGTCCAAAACCCGGCACAAGCGACTGACCGTAACGATTACAAATCCTTCGATCACCTCGCCCATCACCATCCAGTACACACGAACCTATAATTGATTCACCATGAACCTCGGACTCACTACAAGTTTTATTATCGGCGGACTGCTCATGATTATGATCCTGGTGCTTAATATCCGTATGGGCCAGCACTCTTCGGAGCTGACCCTGCACAGTATTAGCCAGATCAACATGGAAAGCGTTCATGATATTATCGAGAATGACTTTAAAAAGATCGGCTATGACAGTATAGCGATTGCCAACCCGATCATCGTGGCCGATTCCAACTATATTGAATTCCGGTCCAATCTTTACGATGAAGCAATGGGTACCTGGCGAACAGTTTCCTGGGAATTTACCGATGACGAGCCTGCCAACACTAAAAATCCG